>JADFHR010000068.1 GCA_022567015.1 Pseudomonadota bacterium | reverse complement strand
GTCGGCGGGCGCGATTTCGCCTGGCCCCGGCTGATCGAAAACAAGAACGCCGAGATCGCCCGCCTGAACGGTGTTTACCGGGACCTTCTGGAGGGCGCCGGGGCGCGCATCATCGAGGGGCGCGCCCGCCTGCTCGACGCCCACACGGTCGCCGTCGGCGAAGACACGTACACGGCCGAGCGCATCCTGGTGGCCACCGGCGGCTGGCCGGTGGTGCCGGAGTTTGCCGGCCGGGAGCACGTCATCACCTCGAACGAGGCGTTCTTTCTGGAATCCCTGCCGGCGACCATCGTCATCGTCGGCGGCGGGTATATCGCGGTGGAGTTCGCCGGCATCTTCCACGGGCTTGGCGCCCGCGTCATCCAGCTCTACCGGGGGCCTCTCTTCCTGCGCGGATTCGACGACGACGTACGCCACGCCCTGGCCCGGGAAATGGGCAAGAGGGGAATCGATTTGCGCTTCGACTCCTCGGTCGAGTCCATCGAACGGCGGGACACCGGCGACGGGCCCCGGTTCACGGTGACCCTTGCCGACGGCGGCGCCATCGAGGCCGGCCTGGTCATGTACGCCACGGGCCGCCGGCCCATTACCAAGGGACTCGGCCTCGAGGACGCGGGCGTGGCGGTCAACGGGAAAGGCGCCATCGTCGTGGATAAGGAGTGGCGGACCTCGGTGCCCAACATCCACGCCATCGGCGACGTCACCGACCGCATCAATCTGACGCCGGTGGCCGTTGCCGAGGGCCAGGCGGTCGCGGACCTGCTGTTCAACCCCTCGGGGCGGACGGTGGGCTACGACGGCGTCCCCTCGGCCGTGTTCAGCCAGCCGCCGGTGGGCACGGTGGGCCTGACCGAGGCCGAAGCGCGGGCCAGATATGGCGCCGTCGACGTTTACCGGTCCACCTTCCGGCCCCTCAAACACACGCTCAGCGGCCGCGACGAGCAGGCCATGATGAAGCTGATCGTCGATTCCCGGTCCGACCGGGTGGTCGGCGTCCACATGGTCGGTCCCGACGCCGGCGAGATCATCCAGGGCATCGCCGTGGCCCTGAAATGCGGCGCCACGAAGGCCCAGTTCGACGCCACCATCGGCATCCACCCGACGACCGCCGAGGAGTTCGTGCTGATGCGCGAGAAGGTGCCGGCGCCGGCGCCGGCCGGGTAGGGCGCGGCCCACGGCCCCGCGGCGCGCTTTTCCCGTACTTTTGGTGGAAAAGGCTTGAATTCGGGCGTATAGGCGTAATGGTACGTACCCCCGACTGGTGGTGGTGAAAGGGTTTCCCATGGCCCAGAGATGGACGCCGGATACCTGGCGCGGCAAGCCCATCGAACAGGTTCCGGAGTACCCGGACGGCGACGCGCTGGACCGGGTGGAAGAGCAGTTGCGGCGCTACCCGCCGCTGGTCTTCGCCGGCGAGGCGCGGCGCCTGAAGGCGCGGCTCGCCCAGGCGGCGGACGGTGAGGCGTTTTTGCTCCAAGGCGGCGACTGCGCCGAGAGCTTCGCCGAATTCCACCCCGACAATATCCGCGACACCTTCCGCGTTCTGCTGCAGATGGCGGTGGTGCTGACCTTCGGCGCCGCCTGCCCGGTGGTCAAGGTCGGGCGCATGGCGGGCCAGTTCGCCAAGCCCCGCTCTTCCGACACCGAGACCCGGGACGGCGTGACCCTGCCCAGTTACCGCGGCGACAACGTCAACGGCATGGAGTTCACGGCCGAGGCGCGCCGGCCGGACCCCGACCGCCTGGTGCAGGGCTACAACCAGTCGGCGGCGACGCTCAATCTGTTGCGCGCCTTCGCCCAGGGCGGGTACGCGGATTTGCAAAAGGTGCACCAGTGGAACCTGGGATTCGTCGCCGACAGCCCGCTCGGCGAGCGCTACCGGGACCTGGCCAACCGGTTGGACGAGACGCTTGCCTTCATGGCCGCCTGCGGGTTGACGTCGGAAACGACGCCGCAGCTCCGCGAGACCGACTTCTTTACCTCCCACGAAGGCCTGCTGTTGAATTACGAGCAGGCCATGACGCGCGTCGACAGCACCACCGGCGACTGGTACGACACGTCGGCCCATATGCTGTGGATCGGCGACCGCACCCGCCGGTTGGACGGGGCGCACGTGGAGTTCATGCGCGGAATCCACAACCCGGTGGCGCTGAAGGCCGGTCCCGCCCTGGAGCCGGACGAACTGATCCGCCTCATCGACGTGCTCAATCCGGCCAACGAAGCCGGCCGGCTGACGGTGATCGCGCGCCTGGGCGCGGACCAGGTGGAGCGCCTGCTGCCGCCCCTGATCCGCACCGTCCGGCGCGAGGGCCGCACGGTGGTCTGGGTGTGCGATCCCATGCACGCCAACACGGTGAAGAGCGCCAATGGCTACAAGACCCGGCATTTCGACCGCATCCTCACCGAGGTGCGCTCCTTCTTCGCCGTCCACAAGGCGGAAGGCAGCCACGCCGGCGGCGTCCATTTCGAGATGACGGGCCAGGACGTGACGGAATGCGTCGGCGGCGCCCAGGCCATCACCGAGGCCGGCCTGAGCGACCGCTATCATACCCATTGCGATCCGCGCCTGAACGCCAAACAGGCCTTGGAGCTGGCCTTCCTTCTGGCGGAGACGTTGAAGGAGGAGCGGGTCCTCGAGCGCGGCCGCGCCGCCGCCCTCTCCTGAGAGGGACGCCCCCCGCCATGGCAGAGAAGGCGCGCGGCAAGGGCGCCGCCGGTGGCGGCGACTTCTCCCGGTGGGTATCGCGCTGGACCGACCACTATTTTCTCAAGACCAAGGAAACGGTGGGACGGTTCGGCGACAAGAACGTCACCTATGCCGTCTTCATGCGCCGCCCCGTCATCTTCGCCCCGCGCCCGATGGTGGATTGGCTGGAAGAGGTGGCCCGGGCGCGCGGCGTCGCCTTCGACATCGATCTCAACTTCGCGGAAGGGGAATGGGTCGGGGCCGGCGAGCCGCTGGCGTACATCACCGGGTCGTTCTATCACCTGGTCGACCTGGAAACCCTGTACCTGCAGAAACTGGGCGCCCCGTGCGTGGCCGCGTACAACGCGTTCACCATGTGCAGTTCTCTGCCCGGGGTGGAATTTCTGGCCATGGACACGCGTCATTGCGCCGGCACCGAGATGGCGGAACTGATGGCCTACGCGGCGGCCGTCGGCTCCGACGCCGCGCGCAGGAAATCCGGCGCCAAGGGCTTCATCGGCAACTCCACCGGCGCCACCGCCCACTACTTCGGACGCGAAGACGGGCTCGGCACCATGCCCCACGCGCTCATCGGCTACGCCGGGTCGACCCTGCGCGCGGCCGAGATGTACGTCGAGACCTTTCCCGACCAGGACCTGACCGTGCTCGTGGACTATTACGGGCGTGAGATTTCGGACTCCCTTGCCGTCTGCCGGCACTTTCCCGGGATGGCGGCCGAGGGGCGCATCGGGCTGCGTCTGGACACCCACGGCGGCCGCTTCATCGAGGGGTTGGACCCGCAGGCCTCTTACGCCGTCCTCGAACGCCATGTGCCCCTCGCCGTCAGGCGATACCGCAGCGAGACCGAGTTGCGCTACCTCACCGGCACCGGCGTCTCGGCGGCGGCCATCTTCTATTTGCGCGAAAAGCTGGACGAGGCCGGCTTCGGGAAGGTGAAGGTGGTCGCGTCGTCGGGCTTCAACGTGCAGAAATGCAAGGTGATGGCCGACGTGGGCGCGCCCATCGACCTCATCGGCACCGGCTCGTACCTGCCCGAGTCCTGGCCCGAGACCTACGCCACCGCCGACATCATCGCCTACGGGGGCGACCCGTCGGTCAAGGTGGGGCGCGAATTCCTGCTCAAGTTCCTGAAGAAGGACCGCCAGAAGAAGCCGTGAAAAGCGGCGGCGGGAAAGCCCGCGGCGCTCAGCTGTCCCCGGGTTCCCCGGCGTCCAGCCGGATCATGATCTCGGCAAGGGCAGCGCAGACCTTCGCGCCGTAACGTTCGGCGAGTGCCCGCCGTCCCCCGTCGGTGGATAGGGTCTGCTTAAGGTCCGACAGCAGCGCACCGAGGACCCGCCGGCACGCCCCTTCCGTGAACTGCCAGGCGGCGTCCCCGCCCTCGCCGGGGGCGTCGTCGGGCGGTCTCAGATAGCCGTTGACCAGGTCCACCATCCATGTGGTGCCTATTTCGGGGTCCTGGAATTGGAGGGCGATGGCGACCTGGGCGTCGAAGACCACTTCGTTGGCCTCGGCATCGGCGAGCATCTCGTCCCAGGAGGCGTCGTCGTCGCGCCCGCCTCGCACGCGCTCCACGATGCCGGCACATCGTTCCCGGTACCGGGCAACCGCTTCGGTGCCCAACATCATGTTCATGACCATGAGAAAACCCGGCAGCATGCGCCTGGAAACGACGTTGTCTTCCCCAAGCGGCGCGTCGCCGTCGGCGAACATGTGGGAAATTCTTTGCACCATCAACCGCTCGAAGGGATTGCGGCGCGTGTGTTCGCGCCGGGCAGGCTCCCCGGTGCGGACGTGTTCCTCGAACGACTGCTCGAACAGGGCCTGAAGCGCTTTCGTCTTTTTTTGGAACTCCCTTTCCAGGGCCTCCAGGTCCTCCATCGTCAGGGTCCCCCCCTTGCGCCTGGCTTCCGCCTTCAGGCGCTCGACGAAGGACGCGACCACCGCTTCCGCAAGGGCCTGGCCATGGCCGGCCGGGGTCGGGGCGGCGGTGCCGGGCTCTTCCGCCTCGCCCGTTACGTGAGCCCGTGCGGGCCGCTGCGGTGGGGCGGAAGACGCGCCGGTCGCGGTGTCTTCGGTGGCTGGTCGTGTGCCCTTGCTCATGTTCGGTCCAGGGGGTGAGCGCGCCCGCCGCGCGCATAGGTAGCGCAACGGGAGTCTGGTCCATCCCGGCATCGCCGGCAAGGGATACGCGTCCCCGAAGCGGGAGTATTCGGATAGGGCGGGATGGGAAAAGGCGTCGTGCCCGGCGCGGGGGCCGATCGCGCTCCCATCGCTGTAAATGACAGGTCTTTAGCATCCTGCTAGGCTGCCGCGACCTGGACAAAACGTGCCCGATCCCGCTAATCACGCGCCCGATCCCGCTAATAATGACCGACACCCTGGCCATAGCACTGGCGCAAATCAACCCGACCGTCGGTGACATCGACGGCAATATCGAATGCATCCGCGCCGCCCGCGCCGAGGCCGCGCGCTCGCACGCCGACCTGGTGATCTGCGGGGAACTGGTGGTCGCCGGGTATCCGCCCGAGGACCTGGTGCTCAAGGCCGCGTTCCAGGACCGCATCGAGGCCGGCGTCTCTGTCCTTGCCGGGGACACCGCCGACGGCGGGCCGGCGCTGCTCGTGGGGGCGCCCTGGCGCGACGACGGCAAGCTTTACAACGCCGCCCTGCTGCTTGACGGCGGCTCCATCGCCGCCGTGTGCCTGAAGCACGAACTGCCCAACTACGGGGTGTTCGACGAAAAGCGCGTCTTCGCCGCCGGGCCCGCGCCCGGACCGGTATCGTTCCGCGGCGCGCTGCTCGGCATCATGATCTGCGAGGACATGTGGTCCCCGGACGTCACCGAATGCCTGGATGAATGCGGGGCGCACATGCTGGTCGTGCTCAACGGCTCTCCCTTCGAGGCGGACAAGCCGGACGCGCGGCTCAATCTGGCCGCGGCCCGCACCATGGAGTCCGGCCTGCCGCTGATGTACATCAATCTTGTCGGCGGGCAGGACGAGCTGGTTTTCGACGGCGCCTCGTTCGTGCTCGGCGCCGGTGGCGACCTTCGCGCCCAGGCCGCGTCGTGGAAGACGCAGGTGCTGCTCACCCGCTGGCGCCGGGACGCGAACGACTCCTGGGCCTGCGACGACGGCGCCATCGCAAAACCCGCCGATGGGCTGGAAGCCGTTTACCGGGCCCTGACCACCGGGCTCCACGATTATGTGGACAAGAACCATTTCCCCGGCGTCCTGGTCGGGCTGTCGGGCGGTATCGACAGCGCCCTGAGCGCCGCCGTGGCGGTGGACGCCCTCGGCGCGGAAAGGGTCCACTGCGTGATGATGCCGTCGCCCTATACCTCGGCCGAGAGCCTGGAGGACGCGGCGCAAGCGGCGCGCCTGCTGGGCGTCCGCCTGGACACCATCCCCATCGATCCGGCGATGGAGGCCTTCGAGGGCATGCTGCGCGAGGCCTTTGTCCGCCATCCCGCCGACACGACGGAGGAAAATATCCAGGCCCGGGCGCGCGGCGTCACCCTGATGGCCTTGTCCAACAAGTTCGGTTCCATGGTGCTGTCGACCGGCAACAAGTCGGAGATGTCGGTCGGCTACGCGACGCTGTATGGCGACATGTGCGGCGGCTACTCGGTGCTCAAGGACATATACAAGACGACGGTGTACGAGCTGTCGCGCTGGCGCAACCAGCACCGGCCCGAGGACTTCCCCGGCCCCGCCGGCCGGGTCATGCCCGAGCGCATCCTGCTCAAGCCGCCGTCGGCCGAGCTCAAGCCCGACCAGACCGATCAGGACACCCTGCCCCCCTATGAACAGCTCGACGCCATTCTCAGGTGCCTGATCGAAGAGGAGATGGCCCTCGGCGACATCGTCGCCCGGGGCCACGACGCCGAGGTCGTGCGCAGGGTCTGGACCATGCTCGACCGTGCCGAATACAAACGCCGTCAGGCGCCGCCGGGAGTGAAGATCACCAGCCGCGCCTTCGGCCGCGACCGCCGCTACCCCATCACCAACGGGTTCACGGACCCGGCATGACCGCCGCCGTATACTTCGCGACCTAGGAAAACCCGTGCCCCTGCATCTGCATAACACCCTGACCCGCGGCAAAGTCCGGTTCGAGCCGCTGCGGCGGGACGCCGTCGGCATGTATGTGTGCGGCCCCACGGTGTACGACTTCGCCCACATCGGCAACGCGCGTCCGATCGTCGTCTTCGACGTGCTGTACAGGCTGTTGAAGCGTCTCTATCCCAAGGTCACGTACGTGCGCAACATCACCGACGTGGACGACAAGATCAACGCCGCCGCCAAGGAGAGCGGCGAGAGCATCCACACCATCACCGAGCGCACGACCCGGGCCTTCCACGAGGACATGAAGGCCCTGGGCGCGCTGAAGCCCGACGTCGAGCCCCGCGCCACCGACCACGTCCCCCAGATGATCGCCATGATCGAAGCCCTGTTCGCGGCGGGCAACGCCTATGAGGCCGAAGGCCACGTGCTGTTCAGCGTTCCCTCGTGGACGGGCTACGGCAAGCTGGCGCGGCACAAACGCGACGAGATCATCGCCGGCGCCCGGGTGGAGGTGGCGCCGTACAAAAGGGATCCGGCGGATTTCGTCCTGTGGAAGCCGTCGACGCCGGACCTGCCGGGCTGGGACTCGCCGTGGGGCCGCGGGCGGCCGGGCTGGCACCTGGAATGCTCGGCCATGAGCAAGCAGTACCTGGGCGAGACCTTCGACATCCACGGCGGCGGCCACGACCTGATCTTCCCCCACCACGAGAACGAGATCGCGCAGAGCACGTGTGCGCACGGGGGCAGGGAATTCGTGCGCATCTGGATGCACAACGGCTATGTGATGGTGGAAGGCGAAAAGATGTCCAAGTCGCTGGGCAACATCATCACCGTCAGGGACATCCTGCAGGATCATCCGGGAGAGGCCATCCGGCTGGCCTTGCTGTCGGCCCATTACCGCCAGCCCCTGAACTGGACGGCGAAGGGGCTGGAACAGGCCCGGGAGACACTGGACCGGTTCTATGGGGCGCTGAGAAACGACTACCCTCTGGTCGCCGCCGAAAGCGCCGAACCGCCCGAGCCGATGGTCGCGGCCCTGCTCGATGACCTGAATACCCCGCAGGCGATTACCCGGTTGCACGAGTTGGCGACGTCGATCAACAGCACCGGGAAGGTTTCGGAGCGGATTGCCCTGGCCGCGTCGTTGCGCGCCGGCGGGGCGTTGTTGGGGATCTTGCAGCAAGACCCGGAGGCCTGGCGCAAATGGCGGCCGCCGGCGGCGCCAACCCTGGGGGAAACGGAAATCGAGGCCCTCATCGCCGACCGCGCCAAGGCCCGCAGGGCCAGGGATTTCGCCGAAGCCGACCGCATCCGTGACGACCTCGCGGCCCGGGGAGTCGTGTTGGAGGACGGACCCGACGGCACCATCTGGCGGCGGGCGTGAGACGTCGGTCCCGTTCCGACGCCGCGCCGGAGGCGATCCAGTAACGTCCCGGGCGGGGCTCAGTATATTCGAAGTATTGGTTTTCCCCGACGGGAAAGCGCCGCCCGCGGCGTGAATCTTCTTAAGAAATCTGCCAACACTGGCGGATACGCGGGCTTTCGTGGGCGGGCCGGGGCGCCGCGGGACCCCGCCGTTATCGGCAAGGCGGCCCCGGGAGGTTCCTGGAAATGGCCCAGGAAATGCTCCGGGCCGTCCGTGAAAAGCGTTGCTTATAGAAGGAGTTACCCGGTAACGGCGGGCCTGTGGAGGGGGCCTTGGCGAGGCGCGGTTACCCCGCGAAATTAATGGTTAATTTTAGGTAAATTTAAGTAAACAAAAAAATATTGACCGTTAAGAGAAAATAAAAGATATAGCCCACAGTATCCCCCCGCGAATTACGGTCCGTGCTGTGCATGGCACGGACTTTCTCTGTTTTCCGAAAACCTTCGGGGTGGGTGACTTTTCCGTTGGTGATTAATACATGGTTTCGAGTCACCACATGACGATAGCGACAATGCACTGCCGTATCGACGAACGTTAAAGGAGAACATCATGCCTGCAACTTCGACCAAGGCCAAGGCGAGGAAGTCCTCGACCAAACGCCAGACGTCAGTCAAACGCCGGACTTCGGCGGCGACCCGCCGGGCCTCCAGTGCCCGCCGGAAAACCGCACGGCCGAAGACCAAGTCCATGAAGAAGAGGGTGGTCAAGAAGACCGCCAAGAAGAGCACGGTCTCCCGCAAGAAGGTTGCCAAGAAGCGGACCATCAAGAAGACCGCCAAGAAGAGCACGGTCTCCCGCAAGAAGGTCGCCAAGAAGCGGACCATCAAGAAGACCGCCAAGAAGAGCACGGTCTCCCGCAAGAAGGTTGCCAAGAAAAAGGTGGCCCGGAAGACGACGGCGAGAAGGACTCTGTCCAAGCGCGCCAGCACTCACGCGACGAAGAAGCGCCGGACGACGAGCTCCCGGAAAAAATTCATGATGCGCTCGAAGGGCAACAGCTCTTGGCGCAGCGCACTCTCTGCCCGTTAACGACCGTTATGCACGATGGGGCGCTCGGCGCCCCATCTGCCCATGAGAAGACTCGGCGTCACCATGCGCCGGGTCTTTTCTGTGCCCTGCTTTATTTGATAATGGCGCAAGACTTCGCGCCGCGCGTCTGACGGGGACCGCGGCGGCGGGGGCTGGGGGGCTAGGGGCGTAGCAGTGCGTCGATTTCGGATTGCTCCATGGTGCGGACGGTGCCGTGGATGATGGCGCTGGCCGAGTCCACGAGGTTGCGGATGGCCCCCGACGCGTCGCTTACAATGATTTTCAGCCGCTCGAATTCGCCCGCCGCCAGGGTGGCTTCCGCGCGCTCCAGGGTCATGGCGACCAAGCTGTCCAGGGTCCCGATGGTGAGCTCGAAGGGTTGGCGGAACCTGGCGGGCACGTGCTCGTAGGCCTCGATCGCCAGTTCCCTTTCGGCGAAACGGCTTTCTTGAAAGTGCTCCGGGTAGGTCTTCGGCCGCCACGCCTTGGCGTCGTCCAGGAGCTCCGGCATGTCGGGGATCATCTCCAGCGTCATGACGATCTCGTTGAAATGGTTGAGATAATCGGTGGCGAGAAGGGTCTGGGGGTTGATGTTGGTTCCCTTGACCCTTTCCTGAAAGGCCCTGTAGGCGTCCCCGTCGTCCCCGGCGTCGGCGGGCCGACCTGCCTCCGCCGAAGCGTGGCTACGCGCAGGCAGGTCGGGCGGGTCGTCCGTTCCCGGGAATGCGGCGAGGGTGTCGCCCTCGTGTTCGGGTCCCTGCGCGCGCATGCAATTGGATGTGCCTATCCGGCCCCGGCCCTGCAACGTGCCAGACGGATAGTGCGGAGCCGCCCGCGAGGACCGGAAATCCTTGAGCCACGCCCGCAAATCCTCCATTGTCGCCGCCTTCTTTCACAGGGTCGGGGGAGTCGCGGGCATGGGCGACCGGCGCGTATATCTTTATGACAGCACGCTCCGCGACGGGGCGCAGACCGTGGGCGTCGATTTCACGGCCGCCGACAAGGTGGCCATCGCCCGGGAACTGGACGGCCTGGGCATCGATTACGTGGAAGGCGGCTGGCCGGGGGCCAACCCCACCGACGACGCCTTCTTCGCCGATGCGCCCGAACTCAGGCACGCCAGGCTGACGGCCTTCGGCATGACGTGCCGCGCCGGGCGCAGCGCCGACAACGATCCCGGCCTCAACGCCCTGTTCTCGGTCAACACGGACACCGTGTGCATCGTCGGCAAGGCCTGGGACTTCCACGTGGAGACGGTGCTCGGCGTGACGCTCACCGAAAACATGAAAATGATCGCCGACAGCATTCGCCATGCCTGCCGGCGCGTCGACGAGGTGATGTTCGACGCCGAGCACTTCTTCGACGGCTACAAGGCCAACCCCGGGTTCGCGCTCGACTGCGTGAAGGCGGCCCTGGACGCGGGCGCCCGCTGGGTTGTGCTGTGCGACACCAACGGGGGCACCCTGCCCCACGAGATGGAGCCCATCGTCGGCGCGGTCATGGCCCACATCCCCGGCGAGCGCCTGGGCATCCATGCCCATAACGACACCGGCAACGCCGTCGCCAACAGCCTGATCGCGGTCGAGGCCGGGGTGCGCCAGGTCCAGGGCACCCTCAATGGCCTGGGCGAGCGTTGCGGCAACGCCGATCTGATTTCCGTCATCCCGTCGTTGATGTGCAAGATGGGGTACGAGACCGGGGTCTCGCACGACAACCTGACCGGGCTGACCCACATCTCGCGCGTATTGGACGAACGCCTGAACCGGACGCCGGACCGCACCGCGCCCTTCGTCGGCGAGGCTGCGTTCGCGCACAAGGCCGGGCTGCACGTCTCGGCGGTGGAGAAGAACCCGCGCTGCTACGAGCACATGGTGCCGGACCTGGTCGGCAACCGCCGTCGCATCGTGGTGTCGGACCAGTCGGGCCGCTCCAACATCCTCGCCCAGTTCCGCGAGATGGGACTCGACATCGACGCCGGCGACCCCAAGGTGGCCAAACTGGTGGAGACGGTGAAGGCGCGGGAGTTCGACGGCTACGCCTACGACGACGCCGCGGCCAGCTTCGAGCTGCTCGCCCGCCAGGCCCTCGGCGGTGTTCCCGAATACTTCAAACACACCAGCTTTCGCGTCATCGACGAGCGGCGCTGGAACGCCAAGGGCGAGCTGATCACCCTCTCCGAGGCGACGGTGAAGCTGGAGGTGGGCAGCCGCTCGACGATGACCGTGGCCGAGGGCAACGGGCCGGTGAACGCGCTCGACGCGGCGCTGCGCAAGGCGCTGACGCCGCTCTATCCGCAGCTCGCCGACGTGCGGCTGGTGGACTACAAGGTGCGCATCCTCACCCCCGGCGACGGGACCGGGGCGGTGACGCGGGTGATGATCGAGTCCGCCGACGGCGAGGGCGCGCACTGGTCCACGGTCGGGGTGTCCACCAACGTCATCGACGCCTCGTATGGCGCCTTGCGCGACAGCATCATCTACAAGCTGTACCGGGACGGCGCCACCGTCGCCGGCGACTAGTACCCTCTATCACAATAGGATGGTACGTGTGATCGTCTTTTCGCGTCTTTTGGGTAGGAAGCGTCGCGCCGGCGATGCGGGGCATCGTCAAGGGGCGCTGACGCCCCCAAAAGGCGCGAAAAGCGACCCTTCGGGCGGCCATGGGCGGCCATCGGACGTCGTCGCGCGGCTCTCGTGATGGGTCCCCATCACTTCGAACCACGCTCCTAGCCGAATGGCCACCCATGACCGTCACACGTGTCATCCTATTGTGATAGAGGGTACTTGAGCCATGGCCGGAACGGACGCCTCCCGGCTCGTGCCCGCCGGGGCGGCGGCAGGCGCCGCGCCGGCCGTGGTCCTGGTCGATCCCCAGTTGGGCGAGAACATCGGCATGGCGGCCCGCGCCATGCACAACTGCGGGCTCGCCGACCTGCGCCTGGTCAGGCCCCGCGACGGCTGGCCCAACGACAGTGCGGTCGCCGCGGCCTCGGGCGCCGATTGCGTGCTCGAAAAGGCCCGCCTGTTCGACACCACCGAGGACGCCATCAAGGACCTGCAGCGCGTCTATGCGGCCACGGCGCGCTCCCGGGACATGACCAAGACGACGCTGGCCCCCCGCCGGGCGGCGGCCGAGATGCGGGCGTTCGCGGCCACGGGCGGACGCTCGGGCGTGCTCTTCGGGCCCGAGGCCAAGGGGCTCACCAACGACGACGTGGCCCTTGCCGACGCCGTGCTCACGGTGCCGCTGAATCCCGGTTTCAGCTCGCTCAACCTGGCCCACGCCGTGCTCGTCGTGGGGTACGAATGGCTGCACGCCGCCGCCGACGCGCCGCCGCCCGGCCTGACCGCGCCGAAATCCACGCGGCCCGCCACCAAGGAGGAGCTGATCGGCCTGTTCGAGCACCTGGAAGGTGAACTGGACGCCTGCGGCTTCCTGCGCGTCGCCGGCAAGCGGCCCTACATGGTGCGCAACCTGCGCAACATCTTCCAGCGCGCCGGCCTCACCGACCAGGAGGTGCGCACCCTGCGCGGCGTGATCGCGGCGCTGACCGGGGGACGCAAGGGACCGACCGGGTAGGGGCGGCTTTCACCGCCGGGGCACCAAGGCACCAAGGCGCCAAGGGAAGGCCACCCAACATCCCTCGTGTCCGGGTGATCAAAGAATTTGTCTCCGTGGGCCTGTGCGCTCGGCGGGAAACCCCCTGCGGCCCTCCGTGTCCCCGGCGTCCTCGGCGTCCTCGGCGTTTTGATTCCCAACGCGGGGGACGCAAAGGGACGCAGAGGAGAAAAGAGGGGCGCAGGGAAATAAATTTCCTCACCCCAAAGGCACCGAGGACACCGCGTGCGGGGATCGCTTTTGAGTGCGGCGGATTTCTTGCGCCTTGGTGTCCTGGTGGTGTGATTAATACCAAGGGTCACTGATCATGACCCGACGAGCCGGCTTACCAAGGCTTTCGGCCAGGAGCGTGCGCTGTGGCGATGCGGGGCATCGCGAAGGGTTGCGCGACGCCGTCCGAAAGCCTTGGTAAGCCGCCGTTCCGGTCGCGTATGCGGCCCGTCGGAGGGCGTCGAAAAGTTT
>JADFHR010000067.1 GCA_022567015.1 Pseudomonadota bacterium | reverse complement strand
ATCGCCCAATCGCTCGACGAATTCACCCCTGGCGAATGCCAGAACTTCATCACCCACGCCGGATATGGCTCTACCAAATCTTGAAATGCTCTAGCCGAAAGCCTTGGTAAGCCGTCTCTATGGGTCACGATCATCGACCCTTGGTATTAGAACAGCCGGCCGCCGCTGGGCATCGCCTGACCGCGCGCGAAAGCCTCATCCGGCGGCGGGGGTGTCCTCGCCGGCACCCGGGGGGGCGCCGAAGCCGCACAGGCGCATGAGCATTTCCGCCTGGCGCAGGCCCCAGTCCAACGCGGCCATGGTCTTCGCCATGTCCTCGGTGTCGTCCGCCAGCCACACCCTGAGCGCGTTCAGGTAGACCAGCGCCAGTCCTTCCGTGCGCACCGCGCCGGTGAGGCCCGCCGACGACAGGCCGGCCGCCTCCACCATCCACGCCATGGAGTGCAGGAACCGCGGCGCGCCGGCCATGAGGGCAGGCGGATCGGCGACCGAATCCCGGATGATCGCCGCCACCGCGGCCTTATGGGGATTGAGCGCGTCGAAGCGGCGCATGAGCACGTCGAACAGGCGGTCGCGCGCCGCATCGCCGGCGTCCTCGTCCCCCTCCCCGCCGGCCAGGACCTGGGCGTCGATGCGCCCGAAGAAGCCGTCGACGATGGCCGCCTTGGACGGAAACGCGCCATGAACCTGGGCCAGGGTGAGCCCGGCCCTGGCGGCGATCGCGGCCATGGAGACGGACCGCCAGCCTTCGCCGGCGGCGAGGTCGAGCGCCGCGGAAATGACGCGTCCGGGAATATCGCCCCGTGGCCGCTTGGCGCCGCCTTTCGATGATGTCCGGCGCCGCGGTGCGGTTTCGCCCCGGCGGGGCTTATCGGTGGCTTTGCGTGCCATGGCTCCCCCTCCCCGAAAATGCGAAGAAGCGAATCGAGACGGTTCTCGTTGCGAATATTCGAGTATAATGCCTGACCTGAGGAAACGGGCAAGGGCGCAGTACGAAAACGGCGAGCGCGACCGGGGCGCCGGGCCAATGACGAAAGCGACGACAGGTGAACGGAGAGGCCTGCTGGCAGCGGCGGTGGATGAGCCGGTGCTGGGCCGCGACGAGGAGCGCGAACTCGCCCGGCGCGCCGAAGCCGGCGACGCCGACGCGGCCGGCCGCCTGATCGCCAGCCACCTGCGCTTCGTCATCAAGATCGCCCGCCGTTACCGGGGTTCGGGCCTGCCCATGAGCGACCTCATCCAGGAAGGAACGGTCGGTTTGATCCGCGCCGTGCGGCGTTTCAACCCGGACCGCGGGGTGCGCCTTTCCACCTACGCCATGTGGTGGATCCGCTCCGCCATTCAGGACCACGTGATGCACTCGTGGTCCCTGGTGCGCATGGGCACCACCAACGCCCAGAAGGCGCTGATCCTGCGCCTGCGCCAGGTGACCGCCGAACTCATCGGCGGCGCCGAGGGCCTGAGCGACGAAATCACCGCCCGGCTGGCGAAAAGCTTCGGCGCCACCGCCAACGAGGTGGCGACCCTGGCCCGGCGCCTGGCCGGCGGGGACTGGTCCCTGGACCAGCCCATGGCCGGCCCGGGCGGCGACGGCGACCAGCGTACCTGGATGGACTGCCTGACCAGCGATGCGCCGACGCCGGAGCAGGCCGTGGCGGAGGCCAACGAGCGCCGGTTCGTCAGCGACATCGTGGGCAAGGCGCTGGCCATGTTGCCGCCGCGCGAACAACTGGTCATCCGCAAGCGCTATTTCGAGGAAGTCCGCCAGACCTTCGAGGCCATCGGCCGCGAGTTGGGTGTATCGAAGGACCGGGTGCGCCAACTGGAGACGCGGGCGCTGGCCAAACTGCGCGACCTCCTGCAACCGGCCCTGGCCGGGAATCGGTCTTAGCTCAAAAAATACCGCTGTGGCGTCGGTGCCCGCCGGAGGGCGCGGCCGTCAGCCCGCCAGTTGGCGCGAGCGCCCGGTGGCGGCGGCGATGGCCCTGGTGAGAAGCGGCTGCCACCCGTCCGCGGCCATGAGCACTTTCAGGGCCTGTTCGGTGGTGCCGCCGGGGCTGGTGACGCTCTGGCGCAGGGCCTCGGGCGGGTCCGTCGAGCGGCGCAGAAGCTCCCCCGCCCCGGACACCGTGACCCGGGCCAGCCTGAGCGCGAGGTCGGCGGGCAGGCCCGCGTCCGCACCGGCGCGGGCCAGGCATTCGACAAGCAGGAACACATAGGCCGGACCGCCGCCCGAGACCGCCGTCACCGCGTCGAGCAGGGCCTCGTCGTCGACCCAGGCGACCTCGCCCACGGCTTCCAGCAGGTCGTGGCAGCGCCGCTGGTGATCGGGGGTGACGAGGCCATTGGGGCAGGCCACCGTGATGCCGCGGCGCACCGCCGCCGGGGTGTTCGGCATGCTGCGCACGATGGCCGCGTCCGCCCCCAGCCTGTCTTCGAAGTAGCCGATGGTCTTGCCCGCGGCGATGGACAGGAACACGGTGCCGGGACCGGCGAAGCGCTTGTACGCCGGGGCCACGGCGTCCATTTCCTGGGGCTTGACCGCGAAGACGACAACCTCGGGCCGGACGTCGGCGCCGATGTCCCCTGGCGCGCCGACGACGGTCAGGCCGCCGCGTCGGCGCAGGGCGCCGGCAATGTCCCGACTGGGTTCGACGACGATGACGGCTTCCGCCTGGATGCCCCGCTCGAGCCATCCCTCAAGGAGGGCGCCGCCCATGGTGCCGCAACCCGCCAGAAGGATCGATCCGTTCATTTTAGTGGTGCCATTCCGACGAAGGGTTCAGTGGAACCTGGCAGCATCCTTGGACTTTCATGGTACAACGCGGGTACCAAGCGTCTGATTCGCACACCTAGTGCACCGACTCAGACGGATGGTTCAGGCTGGAGCCAAGCGTCGCGCTGCTCTGGGGGGCAGTTGGGTGAATCACCTGTTTGCATCTGTGCACTAGGCTTCGCCGAGGGTATCGACCATGGCGGCCAATACGGCGTCCTCCGGCGTCCTGCCGCCCCAGATCACGTATTGAAAGGCGGGGTAAAAGCGCTCGCACTCGGCGATCGCCGTATCCACCAGGTCCTCCAACTGCTCCTGGCTCGGACCCTGGGTGCCGCGCAGGGGCAATGCGTGGCGGAACATGGGCAGCCCTTCGTCTTCCCAGACGCCGAAATGTCCAAGCCAAAGCTTTTCGTTGATCAGGGCGAGGAGTTCGCGCACGGCCACACGCTTCTCCGCCGGCACGCGCATGTCGAAGGCGCAGGTGAAGTGCATGGCGCCCATATCCCGGTTCCAGGCGATAAAAAGGCTGTAGTCGCACCAGCGACCGGGCGCCTGGACGGCCATTTCCTTGTCGTCGCGCCGGTCGAAGACCCAGTTCTTGTCGTGGACGATCTCCTCGAAAATGTCGAGCGGATTGGCCGCCAGGGAGGGGTCCGGAAATTCGATAGCTTTCATGGCCGCTTCTCCTCAGGCACCGGCCGCGGCGCCACCAAAATAGCGGGTTCCAAGGGGCAAAACCGCAAAATCTTGTGTGTACCGCATCATGTTGTGATTTTTTGAGAACGGTGCACCAGATATAGCCTGCCAAAAGCCGGGACCGAGCGCAAGCCCCGAGTGCGGAATTGCTGTGGATAACCCGGCGGGGTGGCGTCCCCCGCCCGCTTTTTCTTAGTGAAACCCAAGGAATGCGGGGCCTCCGTCGCCCTGGAAAGCGGGCGCGGCGGAGCTCGGGCCAGGCGCCTTCCGTCACAAGGACAAAGCGCACCGGGGATGTGTGAGTCGTGGAACTGCGCCGGGGGTCCGGGCCGTTATCGTTTGCCGGGGCGGCGCCTGGCCGCGGATTTCTTTTTCGTGGCGGCGGATTTCCTGGCCTTGGCGGTGGATTTGGCGGTGGATTTGGCGGTCCGGGCGGCGGGCTTTACGCCCAGCTTGGCCTCCAGGCCGGCGATGCGTTTTTCCAGCTTTTCCTGTTCGGTGCGCGCCTTGGCGGCCATGGCCTTGACGGCGTCGAACTCTTCGCGCGGGACCACGTCGGCGTCGTTGAGCAGGCGTTCGATGCGCTGGCGCACCAGGGCGTCGATTTCGTTCTTGATGCCGACCAGGGTGGAGACCGCGCCGTTGGCGACCCGCGCCAGATCATCGAGAATGCGGTTGCTGGTCTGCATGCCTTTACCTTCCCTGCCCGCCGGGCCGCGCTGCTGGGCGCCAGCGCCAGCGCCATTATGGGGCCGGGGCGGTGCCGGCGCAACCGCGCCCGGAGGGGCGGACCGCAGGCGGGCTTCCACCCTCCGCGGCGGCGGCCAGGCCTTCGCAGGCGAAGCGGCTGCTTCGGCGGAGTGGGCCATTGCCGCCGCCGAGGACGGGCCGCGAAGGCAGGTTGCCGGGCGGTGCCGGCGGCCCTATAAGAGCCTGTTTCCAGGAGTGGGGCGGACCATGTTTTTGGTGACGGGCGGCGCCGGCTTCATCGGCTCCAATATCGTGGCGGCGCTCGAGGAGCGGGGACTGGGAAAGGTCGCCATCTGCGACCGGCTGGGGAGCGGCGGCAAATGGCGCAACATCGCCAAGCGTGAACTGGCCGACATCGTCCACCCCGACCGATTGTTCGAGTTCCTCGGAGACAACGGCGCGGGCATCGAGGCGGTCATCCACATGGGCGCCGTCTCCGCCACCACCGCGTCCGACGCCGACCGTATCGTCGATGTCAACTTCCGGCTGTCGGTGGCGTTGTGGAACTGGTGCGCCGGCCATCGGGTGCGCTTTGTGTACGCGTCGTCCGCCGCCACCTATGGCGACGGCGCTGAAGGGTTCGATGACGACAACGCGCCCGACGCCCTGGCCCGCCTCCGCCCCCTCAACCCTTACGGCTGGAGCAAGCACCTGTTCGACCGCCGCGTCGTGCGCATGGTCGCCGACGGCGAGCCCCGCCCCCCGCAATGGGCCGGGCTCAAGTTCTTCAACGTGTACGGCCCCAACGAAGACCACAAGGCCGACCAGAAAAGCGTCGTCGCGCAGATCTACCCCAGGGCCGAGGCCGGGTTGCCGGCGCGCCTGTTCAAGTCCCACCACCCGGACTACGCCGACGGCGGGCAGTCGCGCGACTTCATCTGGGTCGGCGACTGCGTCGACGTCGTCCTCTGGCTTCTCGAGCACGATACGCAGGAAGGGCTGTTCAACTGCGGCACCGGCGGGGCGCGCTCGTTTGCCGACCTCGCCGCCGCCGTATACCGGGCCCTGGACAAGGAACCCCAGATCGAATACATCCCGACGCCCGAGGCCATCCGCGACAGGTATCAGTACTTCACCGAAGCCGACATGAGCCGCCTCCGCGGCGCCGGGTACGACCAGACATTCACCACCCTCGAGGACGGGGTCGGCGCCTACGTGAAGGGGTTTCTGAACACCGACGACCGGTACCGGTGAACCGCATCCAGATGGAACCGCCGCCCGCATGACCTTCGTCATCCCCTATCCCAGCATCGACCCGGTCCTCTTTCAACTGGGACCGTTGGTCATCCGCTGGTATGCGCTCGCCTACATCGGCGGGTTGCTGCTCGGCTGGTGGTACATGCGCGCCCTGGCCACCCAATCGCCGGTGGCGGCGGAACGGGATGAGGTGGACGATTTCCTGGTCTGGGCGACCCTCGGAGTGGTGCTCGGTGGACGGCTGGGCTACGTGCTCTTTTACAACCCCGGCTTTTACCTGGACAATCCGTCGCTCATTTTCGCGGTGTGGCGGGGCGGCATGTCCTTCCACGGGGGCCTGCTGGGGGTGGCGGCGGCGGCGGCGCTGTTCGCGCACCGGCGCGGCATTCGTCTTCTGCCCTTCGCCGACCTCCTTGCCTGCATCGCCCCCATCGGCCTTTTCCTGGGGCGGATTGCCAACTTCATCAACGGCGAGCTCTTCGGCCGGGTATCGGAGGCGCCCTGGGCCATGGTCTTCCCCCGCGGCGGCCCCTATCCGCGCCACCCGAGCCAGCTCTACGAGGCGGGGATGGAAGGGGCGGTGCTGTTCGTGGTGCTCTTTTTCCTCAGGCGCCGCGAGGCCGTGCGCCGGCGCGCCGGCCTGCTGACCGGCGTATTCCTGGCCGGCTACGGCGTCGCGCGGACCATCGCCGAGCTGTTCCGCCAGCCCGACATTCACCTCGGGTTCCTGTCCGGCGGGACCACCATGGGCCAGTGGCTGTCCGCGCCCATGTTGGCGGCGGGCGTCTACCTGATGGTCCGCGCCCGGCGCGAAACGTAGCCTCGGCCGTGGCCGGTCTGGCCGATCATCTGCGCCGGCGGATCGCCCGCGAGGGTCCGCTCACCGTGGCCCGGTACATGGAAGAGGCGCTGAGCCATCCCCGCTACGGCTATTACCGGCACCGCGACCCCCTGGGCGCCGCCGGAGACTTTATTACGGCGCCCGAAATCAGCCAGATGTTCGGCGAACTGATCGGGCTTTGGTGCGCCGTGGTGTGGGGGGCCTTGGGCTCGCCGGCGCCGGTAAACCTGGTCGAGCTGGGCCCCGGCCGCGGGACGCTGATGGCCGACGCCCTGCGCGCGGCCCGCCGGACGCCGCAATTCCTGGCCGCCGTCGCCGTGCATCTGGTGGAAACCAGCCCGCTCCTGCGCGCCCGCCAGCGCGACGCCTTGCCGGCGGCCGGGCTGGAGGGGACGCCGGCCTGGCACGAGGGCTTCGACGGCGTGCCCGAAGGACCGCTGCTGCTCATCGCCAACGAGTTCTTCGACGCCCTGCCCGTGCGCCAGTTCCAGCGCTCCCGTGAAGGGTGGCGCGAGCGCCTGGTGGACGTGGGGCCCGAAGGAGACGGCTTCCGCTTCGTGTTGTCGCCGCCGCTGGCCGGGGTGCCCCTGGCGGCGGACGCTTTGCCCCCCGGTGTGGACGGCGCGCCCGAGGGCAGCGTGATCGAGGTGTGCCCGGCGGCCATCGCCCTGGCGCGGGCCATCGGCGAACGGGTGGCGCGCCGGGGCGGCGCCGCGCTGATCGTCGATTACGGCCACACGGAAAGCGCCTTCGGCGAGACCCTGCAGGCGGTCAAGGGCCACGCCTTTCATCCCGTGCTGAGCGACCCCGGCGAGGCGGACCTTACCGCCCACGTGGATTTCGCCGCCCTCGCCCGGGCGGCGGGCGGCGCCGGGGCGCGCACCTTCGGCCCCGTCGACCAGGGGGAATTCCTCGAGCGCCTGGGTCTCGGCGCGCGCGCCGAAGGCCTGCTCGCCAAGGCGACGCCCGAACAGGCCGCCGAAATCCGCGCCGCCCGCCGGCGCCTCGCGGGCCGCAAACACATGGGCGCCCTGTTCAAGGCCCTGGCCATTACGGGCGCCGGCATGGCGCCGCCGCCGGGCTTCGAATGAGGGACCCATGCGGCCCCCGTTCCCAACGCCGTCCGATAGACCGATAATGGCCCCATGATTACCGCCGACGAGCTCGACAAGGTCTCCGGCGTCCGCCACGCCTTCTTCACCCGCCGGGGAGGCGTCAGCGAAGGGGCGTACGCATCGCTCAACTGCGGCTACGGGTCCGGCGACGACCCCGAGCGGGTGCGCGCCAACCGGGCGCGGGCGGCGCAGAAGCTGGGGCTTGACGGAAGCGCGTTGGCCACCGCCTACCAGACCCATTCGGCGGCCGTGGCCGTGGTCGACGGCGCGTGGGCTCCAGAGGACGCGCCGCGGGCCGACGGCCTGGTCACGGCCACGCCGGGGATAGCGATCGGCGTGCTCACCGCCGACTGCGTACCGGTGCTCTTCGCCGACCCCGCCGCCGGCGTCGTCGGCGCCGCCCACGCCGGCTGGCGCGGGGCCCGCGCCGGCATCTTAGAGGCCACCGTGGAAGCCATGACCGAACTCGGCGCCCGGACCGCCGACATCGTCGCCGGAATCGGCCCGTGCATCGGCCAGGGATCCTACGAAGTCGGACCCGAATTCCACACCGAATTCGTCACCGATAACCCGGGGAACGAGGACTTCTTCACGCCGGACGAATCGGGGGCGCGGTACCTATTCGACCTTTCCGGCTACGTCGGCCGGCGGCTTTCGGCCCTCGCCCTCGCGGCGGTGGAGGTGCTGCCCGTCGACTCGTGCGCCGACGAGGAGCGGTTCTTCAGTTACCGGCGCGCCGCCCGGCGCGGCGAAACGGCCTATGGGCGCGGCCTGTCCGCCATCGTGCTCGACGCCGGCGCCGGGCCCCCGCCCGGGCCTGGTGGCGCGGGGGTGCCGCCATGCCCTACATGATCATCTTGGTCGTCGTCCTTATCCTTGGCCTGATGGCGACCTGCGTGCTGGCCTAGGTACTAGGCCGCCCCGCCCGGCAGGGTGTCGGAGGGCTTTCACGCGCCGTAACGCCGGGTGTTTGCCCCCGTCCCGGGGCCCGGGAGGACGCCGTCGCGGGGCCTCGGATTCCCGTTTACAGGCCTCGGGGACGCTGATACATTCCGCCGCGTCTCGCCCGGCGCCACGCGGTGCACCGGCAGGCAAGGGGTTTCCGATGCGAAGGTCTGCGAGAGCCCCCGGAGGCGCCCTTTGAGATGAAAATTCTCGCCTGCAACAGCAACCGGCCTTTGGCCGAGGCCATGGCCGCATACCTCAATCTGCCGCTGACCAAGGCCAGCATCCGGCGCTTCTCCGACATGGAGGTTTTCGTCGAGATCCAGGAGAACGTCCGCGGCGAGGACGTGTTCGTCATCCAGTCCACGTCCTATCCGGCCAACGACAACCTGATGGAGCTGCTGGTTTGCATCGATGCCCTCAAGCGCGGCTCAGCCCGCCGCATCACCGCCGTGATGCCCTATTTCGGCTATGCCCGCCAGGACCACAAGTCGGGGCCGCGCACGCCCATCTCGGCCAAGCTGGTGGCCAACCTGATCGCCCGGGCGGGAGCGGACCGGGTCCTGACCATCGACCTGCATGCCGGACAGATCCAGGGGTTTTTCGACATCCCCCTGGACCACCTGTACGGGGCCCCGGTGTTCGCCAAGGACATCAAGGAGCACTACGACAACCAGCGGCTGATGATCATCTCGCCCGATGTGGGCGGCGTCGTCAGGGCGCGGGCCATCGCCAAGCGCCTGGACGCGGACCTGGCCATCATCGACAAGCGCCGCGAACAGGCCGGGGTTTCGGAAGTGATGAACATCATCGGCGACGTGAAGGACCGCAGCTGCATCCTGATCGACGATATCGTCGATTCCGCCGGCACGTTGTGCAACGCCGCCGAAGCGTTGATGAAGGCCGGCGCCACCGCGGTATCGGCCTACGTGACCCACGGGGTGCTCTCGGGCGGCGCGGTGGCGCGGGTGTCGGCGTCTCCGTTGAATACCCTGGTCACCACGGACAGCATCATGGCCACGGAAGCGGTCCGCGTCTCCCACAACATCAAGCAGTTGACCGTTGCGCCGCTGATGGCCGAAGCCATCAGCCGCATCAGCACCGAATCGTCGGTGTCGAGCTTGTTCGATTGATCGGCCGCCGTCCCTTAAGGGCGGCATGAGATTTCAGGCGCCGGCACCGCTCGAGGCCGGCGCACCGGAAAGGGAAAGGAGAACCAGACATGGCACAGGTCACCACCATGGCCGCCCAGGTGCGCGAACGGGCCGGTAAGGGGCCAGCCCGCGCGACGCGCCGTGCCGGCCGCGTGCCGGCGGTCATTTACGGCAACAAGATGGAATCGGTGCTGATCTCCCTCGATCCCGTGGACTTGGCGCACCAGCTCACGGGACCCGGGTTCTTCTCCCGCGTCTTCGACGTCAAGGTGGACGGCGAAACGCACCGGGTCCTGGCCCGGGACCTGCAGACCGATCCGGTCACCGACCGGCCCCTGCATGTGGATTTCATGCGCTTCAGCGCCGCCACCAGGATCAACGTCGACGTCCAGGTATTGTTCAAGAACGAAGAGGACTCGCCGGGGTTGAAGCGCGGCGGCGTGCTCAACGTGGTCCGCCATGCCGTCGAAATGATTTGCGCGCCGGACAGAATCCCCGAAAGCATCACCGTCGACCTTACCGGCCTGGATATCGGCGACAGCGTGCACATCAGCGACATTCCGCTGCCCGAGGACGTTCAGCTCACCATCACCGACCGGGATTTCACCATCGCCACCGTCGTCGCGCCAAGCGCCCTGAAGACCGTCGAGGAGGAAGAGGCCGAGGCCGCAGCCGCGGCGGAGGCCGAGGCGCTGGCGCTGGAAGAGGGAGAAGGCGTCGAAGCCGCGGAAGGGGAAGCCGAGGCCGCGGAAGGCGAAGGCAAGGCGGAAGGCGAAGGGAAGACCGAAGGCAAGTCCAAGGATTAGGACTAGGCCGCGGGCGGCCAGGGCCAGGACGCGATGTCCACGCTTCTGGTGGTCGGCCTCGGAAATCCCGGCGCGGAGCACGCCTCGAACCGGCACAACATCGGGTTCATGGCGGTGGACGCCATCGTCCGCCGCCATGGCTTCGGCCCTTTCCGCGCCAAGTTCCACGGCGAGATCGCCCAAGGCGACGTGGCCGGCGTGAGGGTGCTGGCGCTCAAGCCGACGACGTATATGAACGATTCGGGGCTGTCGGTGGCCGCCGCCGCAGCCTTTTTCAAGATCCCGCCCGCCGACATGGTGGTGCTGCACGACGAGCTGGACCTGGCCGAGGGACGGCTGCGGGTGAAAAGGGGCGGCGGCCATGCCGGCCACAACGGCCTGAGAAGCATCCACGCCCATCTGGGCGCGGACTACCGCAGAATCCGGCTGGGTATCGGCCATCCCGGCGACAAGGACCGGGTCACCGCCCATGTGCTGAGGAATTTCGCCAAGGCGGACGAGGCCTGGCTGGGGAAGCTCCTGGACGCGGTCGCGGACGGCTTCCCGCTGTTGGTCGAAGGCGACGATCCGGGGTTCATGAGCAAGGTCGCGCTGGCCATGGAACCGCCCAAGCCGAAGCCGCCTGAACCGGCGGCGGACGGGACGCCGGAGCGGACGCCGGACGGCAACGATGGGCTTTAGGTGCGGCATCGTCGGCCTGCCCAATGTGGGCAAATCGACCCTGTTCAACGCGCTCACCGCCACCGCCCAGGCCGAGGCGGCCAACTTCCCCTTCACCACCATCGAGCCCAACACGGGCCGGGTGGGGGTTCCCGATTCGCGCCTGGAGCGCATCGCCGGGATCGTCCGGCCAAAGAACGTCGTTCCCGCCCAACTGGAGTTCGTCGACATCGCCGGCCTGGTGCGCGGCGCCAGCAGGGGCGAAGGCCTGGGCAACCGGTTCCTCGCCCACATCCGCGAGGTGGACGCCATCGTCCATGTTCTGCGCTGCTTCGCCGACGACAACGTCGCCCACGTGGAGGGCTCCGTCGATCCCCTGCGCGATGCCGACACCGTCGAAACCGAGCTCATGCTGGCGGACCTGGAAAGCCTGGAACGGCGCGAAGAGCCCTTGACCAAAAAAGTCCGCGGCGGCGACGCCGGGGCCAGGGCCGAGCTCGACCTCGTCCACGGGGTATTGGAGGCGCTCAGGGCCGGCCGGCCGGCGCGCACGGCGGAGGCCGCCGCCGAACGGCGCAAGGCCTTCGCCATGCTGCACCTGCTGAGCGCCAAACCGGTGCTCTATGTGTGCAACGTGGAAGAGGCGGACGCCGCCCAGGGCACGGACCTGACGGCCAGGGTGGCGGCCCGGGCCGCCGGCCAGGGCGCGGCCTCGGTGGTCATCTCGGCCCAGATCGAGGCCGAGGTGGCGCAACTGGACGACGCGGCGGAGAAGGCCGAGTTCCTGGAAAGCCTGGGGCTCGGCGAAACCGGGCTGGCGCGCCTCATCGGCGCCGGGTACCGGCTTCTCGACCTGATCACGTTCTTCACCGCGGCCGAGAACGAGGCCCGCGCCTGGACCGTCCGCACCGGCACCCGGGCGGGCGCGGCGGCCGGCGTCATCCATACGGACTTCGAGAGGGGCTTCATCGCCGCCGAGACCATTTCCTTCGACGACTTCGTCGCCCTGGGCGGCGAACAGGGGGCCAAGGAAGCCGGCAAGATGCGCCTCGAGGGCCGCGACTACGTGGTCCGGGACGGCGACCTGCTGCGCTTCCGGTTCAACGTCTAGGCGCGTGCGCGAAAGGCCCTTGCCCCTTCCCGATTCCCACCGACAACCCCTGGAACGGCGTGCCGGTCAGGGGGTCGCGGCGGTGTTCCGTTTTTTCTCGATCACGTCGAGGAACGCGCGCGCTGAATCGTCGATGGTAAACCGCTTCGCGTATTCCTCCGCCTTTCGCGACATCTCGTCGCGTTTCGCCCGGTCGGCGAGCAGGCGCCCGATGGCGTCGGCCAGCGTTTCTTCGGTCAGCGGGTCGACGACAACCCCCGTCTCGCCCTCCACCATTGTTTCGGGGAGGCCGCCGGAGGCGGAAACGACGACCGGGCATCCGCACCCCTGGGCCTCCGTGCTGACGCGGGGGAAGCCTTCGCCGACCCCGTTTGGATCGGAGGGAATCACGCACAGCGACGCCCTGTTGAAGGCACGCGCAAGGTCTTCCTTGGTGGTTTCCCCTTTGTAGACGATGTTGGGCCTAAGAGACGTAACTTTGCCCCAGTCGAGCAGTTCCTTTTCCTGTTTCCATAACCCGACCGATCCATAAACCTCCAATCTGAGATCCGGCTCGTGCCGCATCAGCAGGTTACACGCCTTCAGGAGGATAAGGATTCCCTTTTCGGGTATGGTCGCTCCGGCAAAGACGATCAGCTTCTCTTCTCTGGCAATATCCTGATTCCGAAAAAACACCTCTGTCCGAAGCCCGTCGTTTATGACTTCGATTTTTTCCTGTCTTACACCCCACTTCACCAGTCCGGATTTTACGAACTGTGATACCGCGATGACGGCATCCGCCCGGCGGTTTATTGCTCCCGCCGGCACGCCGTGAGGGCGGGAAAAAACGTCGATGACGCGGAGGATCTTGACGGCGAACGGAAAATACCTGGCGGCCCGTTCGATGACATGGCCGCGGTGTGCGAGGACAACGTCGAACCGACGATCGCTCAGTAAGGAAAAATTGCGGTCCGAGGCCTCGCCCCCGGCGCGGTTAAAATAGGTGACGCCGTTATGCCGATAGTTTTTCCCCTCATGGAGGGTGGCGGCCACGGTCACATCGACCTCCGCCCTGTGCAAACTTTCGGCGAGGTCGATCATGCTTGCGACACCCCCTCCCATCGGCAGGAACGGGGAAATCGGGACCATTTGGTTGGGGACGAGCAGAAATTTCGTCCGTCCATCGCGTGCCCGTGCGTCACGCACCTGGCGTACCTTTTTCCTCCGCCATAGGCGCACCCCGCCGACCCTGTCGAGGTGGCGGCTTAGCGCTTCACGCATTTCGGCTTCGGTCTCC
>JADFHR010000066.1 GCA_022567015.1 Pseudomonadota bacterium | reverse complement strand
GCATCCAAGAACAAGGGGATGTGGATGGGTGGGTTGCCGCCGCTTGGCTACGACGTCAAAGACAAGAAGCTGGTGGTCAACGCCGCCGAGGCCGACGTGGTGAGGACCCTGTTCAACCTCTATCTCGAACTCGGCTCCGTCCGGAAGCTGAAAGAGGAAGCCGACCGCCGGAAATTCGTCACAAAGCGCCGGAATCACGGGGGGCGCCTAACCGGCGGCAGACCCTTCTCCCGAGGCCATCTCTATTGGGTGCTGCACAATCCAATTTATGTCGGTGAAGTGGCCCATAAAGGCCAGACCTATCCGGGGCAACACAAAGCCATTGTCGACCGCGCGACGTGGGAGACCGTCGAGAAGATGTTGGGCGATCATGCCCCGGCCCGGCGATCGCCGACGAACATCAAGCAGGGCTGCGTTCTCACTGGAATCGTGTTCGACGAAAACGGGGATCGCCTCAGTCCGACCTATGCCAAGAAAAACGGACGGCGCTATCGCTACTACACCTCCAAGAAGTCGGCACACGAGAATGACGAAAAGGGAACGGGGTGGCGTATCCCATCCAAGGAATTGGAAGGCGTCGTGGCGGAGGGAATACGAAACTTTCTCAGGGATCAGCGACGTGTGATCGATTCCGTCGGTGTCGCAGGTGCGCCCCCGGATGACCAGCAGAATATCATCGGAGTGGCAGCGGAGCTGGCCGAAGTGATATTGCGCGAGTCGCCCGATCAAAACGCAGAAAAGTTCCGCAAGCTAATTGATCGGGTGGATCTCGGTTCGGAGCAAATTCGGATCATGATCTCCCCGCGCGGTCTATCGGAACTCGTCGGCGCTGGAAATAGAATCGCAGAGGATGCTCCCCCGCTGTCCTTCGAAATTCCGGTCTCCTTCCGGCGGCGAGGTGTCGAGAGCAAAATCGTGATTGGAGGGGAGAACCAAACTCCCCTGGCCCCGGACGTAAACCTTATCCAACACGTGCGGCGATCACACGATTGGTGGAAACTTCTCACGGAAGGGGAGGTCGGTTCGGTCCAGGAACTGGCCGAACACGCCTCGATCGACGCGTCCGACGTCACCCGGTTTTTGCCGTTTGCATTCCTTGCGCCCGATATCGTCGAGAAAATCCTCGACGGCCGGCAACCCATCGAATTGAACGTCGAGCGCCTGAAGAAGGTCGGTCCCATTCCTGCCGACTGGAACGCACAGAGACGTCTTCTCGGATTCGCCGAATAGCTGGGCGATTGCCCGCCAAACCGCGAAAGAATCTTCAAAGAACTGGGCGTCAAAATAGGCCGACAGAGACGTTTGGCCGAAATCGGACAATTCGGCTCACAGAGACCGTCTCCGGGCAGCGACTCTGCCTTGAGCGCCCCCTAAAAAAGGCGGAGTTCCGGGGTTTTTTGAAGAGAGTATCCTGGGCGTTTGAACTGCCCCGGGTGGGTGGTGGGCCCGGCAGGACTCGAACCTGCAACCAGACCGTTATGAGCGGCCGGCTCTAACCAGTTGAGCTACGGGCCCGGGGGCAGAAGGCAGAAGACAGCAGAGCAGGGATCAGGTATCAGAAAACCGCCACCCCTGATCCCTGATCCTTGATCCCTGATCCCTGATCCCTGCCTTCAGTAATCCAGGAAGCTTCTCAGCTTGCGTGAGCGGCTGGGGTGCTTGAGCTTGCGCAACGCCTTGGCTTCGATCTGGCGTATGCGCTCGCGGGTCACGGAGAACTGCTGGCCCACCTCTTCCAGGGTGTGGTCGGTGTTCATGCCGATGCCGAAACGCATGCGCAGCACGCGCTCCTCGCGCGCCGTCAGCGAGGCCAGGACCCGGGTGGTGGTTTCGCGCAAATTGGCCTGTATGGCCGCGTCCAGGGGCTGGACGGCGTTCTTGTCCTCGATGAAATCGCCCAGGTGGCTGTCCTCTTCGTCGCCGATGGGCGTTTCCAGGCTGATCGGCTCCTTGGCGATTTTGAGCACCTTGCGCACCTTTTCCAGGGGCATGCTCAGCTTCACCCCCAGTTCCTCGGGCGTCGGCTCGCGGCCGATCTCGTGCAGCATCTGGCGCGAGGTGCGGACCAGTTTGTTGATGGTCTCGATCATGTGCACCGGGATGCGGATGGTGCGCGCCTGGTCGGCAATGGACCGCGTGATCGCCTGGCGGATCCACCAGGTGGCGTAGGTGGAGAACTTGTAGCCGCGCCGGTATTCGAACTTGTCCACCGCCTTCATCAGGCCGATGTTGCCTTCCTGGATCAGGTCCAGGAACTGGAGCCCGCGGTTGGTGTACTTCTTGGCGATCGAAATCACCAATCTCAGGTTGGCCTCGATCATCTCCTTCTTGGCCTTGCCGGCTTCGCGCTCACCCTTTTGCACGGTGGCGACGATGCGGCGGAACTCGGTGACGGGCAGGCCGGCCTCGTGGGAGATCTCGGCGATGGCTTCGCGAATGGTTTCGATGTCGTCGCGGAATTTCGTGGCGAACTTCTTCCACCCCTTGCCGACCAGCCGGCCGACGCGCCGCCGCCACCCCGGGTCCAGTTCGTCGCCCCGGTACTGATACAGGAATTCCTCGCGTTTGACCTTGCAGTTGGTGGCCATGCGCAACAACCTGCCTTCGAAGCCGATCAGGGCGCGGTTGAGCTCGTAAAGCTGCTCGACCAACTGCTCGATGCGGGCGTTATTGAGATGCACGTCCTCCATCAGCACGACCAGCTCGTCGCGCAGCTTCGCGTACCGATTCTCCTGGCCCGGCTTCACCTTTTCGCCCCTTTGCAGGGTCTCGAGGCGCTTCCCCTGGAGCCTGTGGAGCTTCTTGTAGGTGGCGGTGATTTTCTCGAAGGTCTTGATCACGTCGGGCGTCAGCTTGACCTCCAGGGCGGCCAGGGAGAGGGGGGTCTCTTCGCCGTCGTCCGTGTCTTCGCTGTCCCCCGATTGCCTGTCTCCCTGGCGAGCCTCCGCCCCATCCCCGCCATCGGCGGCGCCATTTCCCTTGCCGGCGGCCTTCTCCTCGGCGGGGCGCTGTCCCTCGGCGCCCTCGGCCTCTCCGCCTTCGGCCTGCCCGCCTTCGGCCTCTCCGTTCCCGCTGATTGCGCCGTCGGGGCCGCCGCCGTAGGTGGCCTCCAGGTCGATGATATCGCGCAGCAGCAGCTTGCCCTCGACCAGGGCGTCGTGCCATTCGACGATGGCGCGCATGGTGAGCGGGCTCTCGCAGATGCCGCCGATCATCATCTCGCGCCCGGCCTCGATGCGCTTGGCGATCGCAATCTCGCCCTCGCGCGACAGCAACTCCACGCTGCCCATTTCGCGCAGGTACATGCGCACGGGATCGTCGGTGCGGCCAAGATCGCCGTCATCCAGATTGCCCGCGGAGGGAGCTTCGGTCTCGGCGGCTTCGGTCGTGGGCGTCGAATCCTCGCCGTCTTCGTTCTCGACGACGTTGATGCCCATTTCCGAGAGCATGGTCATGGTGTCCTCGATCTGCTCGGAAGACACCTGGTCGGGCGGCAGGGCGGCGTTCAGGTCGTCATAGGTGACGTAGCCGCGCTCCTTGCCGGCCGCGACCATCTTCTTGACCGCCGCGCCAAGCGAATCCAGCAGCGGGCTGTCGGAACTCTCGTCCTGGCTGTCTCTGGCTTCTGCCGTGGTCGTCGCTTTGGTTGCCATGAAATCGTCGCTTCCGGTGAAAAAGTCCGCCGTGCCCGGTGTGCCTAGGTGCGCCGCCGGATGGTCATCGCGGACACGGTCAAATCCCCTTGCCCGGGCCCGGGGGCGGCGTCGCGCCCCGCCGGCCCGCATCTGTTTCCCCTCGCCCGGCCTTCCCCTTTGCGGACCCACGCGGGGTCCCGGATTTCCGCCACTTGGGACCGGGGTTGCGGTTGCCGGATCTCCGCCGGCAATCCGTTCTCTTTCAGAATATCTTCTTTCCAACCGTCCCCGGCCGTCTCCGGGGTGACGCCGGAGCACGCAAAACACGCGTGCCCGGACCCTCCGGACTGCTCACCGAGTCCGGTATTGCCGAAAAACCGCTATGCCTGAAGTGGCGTTCCTGCGCCGCTGAATCAAGACCCCTGTCCCCCGGTCAAGGTCTTTAAATCCTCGCGGCCGCGTTTGTCAAGAAAAGCCGCCGAAAACCCCGTGAATCCAAGGCGTTTTCGTCCCCCCACCTCCCACGGCACGCCCACCGCTTTCCATCGTCGCCACCCATTGGCCCATATTCGCCCCATATATTGTGTGCCTTCGCTCGTTATTCCCCCAAATCTTCCAATGCCGCCCGGATCAACGAATGGTCCGGGTCCCATTCGTCTTTTTTCATGTAGCCCCCGGCCGCGGCTTCCTTCCGCTTTTGCATTTCGGCGGTCAGGGCGGCGCGGCGCAGGAGGGCGTAACTCTCGTCCCACGTGGCCTGAACATCTTCGAGGGACGCCCCGGGCCGGATCAGCCGATGGCGGCGCACCAGGACATGGCCGAACAGGGCATCGAGGCTTTCGGACAAACCGCGCCGGGTCAGCTCCTCCCTGAGCCCGTCGGCGTCGACACCGGCACCGCCCGAAAGGATCGAAAGCAAGGCCTGGCGCAGATGATCGAGGGATTCGTCGCCGAAACCGATGGATCCGAGCTGGTCTTCCACCCGGTCGATAAAGCCGGGATGATTGATGATGATGGCGAGAAGGACCTGCTGCTGCTCACGCAACGGGTCCACGCGGGCGCCGAGGCCGGCCTTGGGATCAAGCCGAACCGTGGGCGCCGGGCGACGCCCCCGTTCGCGGCCCGCCGGGCGCAGGTCCTGCCACACCCGGTCGTTGAACCCCTGCAGAAACTGCGACCGGACGGTCGGATCGGTGATGGCTCGGGCATGATCGCCCAGGCGCTTTTTAAGCGCCGCCCGTTGCTCCGGCGTGTTCCGCGGGCGGCTCCAGGTTTCCATCCGCCACAGCAGGTCCGAGAGCGACAGGGCGTGATCGAGGGCGCCGGTGATGAATTCCCGCCGGTAGCGCTTGATCTGGCTGTCCGGGTCCTCGCCCGACTGCAGGAACGCGAAACGCAGCGAATAACCGGGCTTGAGCAGGGGCAAGGCGCGTTCGGCGGCGCGGAACGCCGCGCGCTCGCCCGCCGCGTCCCCGTCGAAGCAGAGCACCGGCTCGCGCGCCAGCCGCCACAGCTCGCGGATCTGGTCTTCGCTCAGGGCCGTGCCCAGGGGCGCGACGGCGTTCTCGAACCCGGCCCGGACGAGGGCGATGACGTCCATGTAGCCCTCGGCGACGATGAGGGTGCCCTCCTTGCGCGCCGCCGGCGCCGCCTCGGCCAGGCCGTACAGCACCCGGCCCTTGTGGAAGAGCGGGGTTTCCGGGGAGTTGAGGTACTTGGGCTCGCCGGCGCCGAGAATTCGTCCGCCGAAGGCGATGATCCGCCCGCGCTTGTCGGCGATGGGGAATATGACGCGCCCGCGGAAGCGGTCATACGCCGGGCGGGCGTCGTCGTCGGGCCGGATCAGAAGGCCGGCGGCGACCAGCAGGTCCTCGGCGATGCCGTCGCGGGCCAGCGCCCCCTTGATGGCGCCCCGGGCGTCCACGGCAAAGCCCAGGCGGAACCGCGCGATGGCCTCGTCATCCAGGCCGCGGCCGCGAAAATACGCCAGCCCCTGGCGGCCCTCGGGCATGCGGAGCGTCTTTTGGAAATAGGCGCAGGCCGCCTCCATCACATCGTAAAGGGACTGGCGCTGGCGGGCCCGCCGGCGCTCTTCGGGGGTGTCGGCCGGAACCTCCATCCCCGCGTCGCCGGCCAGGCGCTCGACCGCCTCGGGAAAGCTCATGCCTTCGGTGTTCATGACGAAGTCGATGACGCTGCCGTGGGCTCCGCAGCCGAAGCAGTGGTAGAACCCCTTGTCCTCGTTGACCGTGAACGACGGGGTCTTCTCCTTGTGGAACGGGCACAGCCCGATGTGCTCGCGTCCCTTGCGGGTCAGGCGCACCCGCCGCCCGATCGCGTCGGCGAGGCCCGAACGGGTGCGCAACTCGTCAAGAAACTGCGGCGAAAACGCCATGCCGGTTGGTCGATGCCTTCACTGGAATTGGCGAAAACTGGGGTGACGACGCGTACCTATCCTACACGCCCGATCAAAGAACGAAAAGTAAACGTTATCCCCGGAATCCCCATGATTCACAGGGGCCGGGCGGCGTTCAGCCAAGCTGCTCCTTGACCCGGGCGCTGGCCTTGGCGAAGTCCATGCGTCCGGCGTAGCGTTCCTTCAGGGCGGCCATGGTGCGGCCCATGTCTTTCAGGCTTTTCGCCTCCACGTCCTCGATCACCGCCATGATGGCCTCCGCCATCTCGTCTTCCGCCAATTGCCGGGGCAGAAACTGCTCGATGACGGTGATTTCCTCAGCCTCCTGCCGGGCCAGGTCCAGCCGCCCCCCCTTTTCGTACAAGACGATGCTTTCGCGCCGCTGCTTGATCATCGACTGCAGCATGGCGAGAATGCCGTCTTCGTCGATTCCTTCCAGGTTGCCCTTGCCGCGGGCGGCGATATCGCGGTCCTTAAGCGCCGCCAGGATCAGCCGTACGGTGGCGATGGTCCGCGTCTCCTTGGCCTTCATGGAGGCCTTCAAGGCGTCGTTCAGACGGGTGCGGAGCATGGTGTGCCCCCCAGGATTTTCGGGAAACGTGGACGTTACCGAAAAACGGTCCAAAAGGCAACTTCTTGATTCAATTTAACCTATTGAAATAGAAGAATAATTTGCGCGACTTGGGCCTTGACGGCGGCACGGCTTTTGCTTAAGACAACGGCGGTTTGGCCGCGCGCTCAAATCGGCCCGCCGCCCTTTCCCGGGAAGCCCGGCGACGGCGCCGGGGCGCCCCAACCTGTAATCTGAGGATTCGCCGCCCATGTCCGATCCAGCCGCCGCCCCCGTGCCGGCACCGGGGGGCGCCCGTCCGCACGGAGCCAACGCCGCGCTGGTGTTGGACGACGGATCGGTGTTCTGGGGGCGCGGCGCCGGGGCCGTGGGCTCGGCGGTGGGCGAGGTCTGCTTCAACACCGCCGTCACCGGGTACCAGGAAATCCTCACCGATCCGTCCTATGCCGGCCAGATCATCACCTTTACCTTCCCCCACATCGGCAACGTCGGCACCAACGCCGAGGACATCGAAACCGCCACCCCGGCGGTGCGCGGCTGCGTGCTGCGCGCCGCCATCACGGACCCGGCCAACTGGCGCTCGGACGGCCACCTGGACGCCTGGCTCAAGTCCTTCGGACTGGTCGCCGTCACCGGGGTGGATACGCGCCGGCTGACGCGCCGCATTCGCGACGGCGGCGCCCCCAATGGCGTCATCGTCCACGCCCGGGACGGCGACATCGACGTCGACGCCCTCAGCGCCCGGGCCGCCGCCTGGCCGGGGCTCGAGGGCATGGACCTGGCCAGGGAGGTGACCTGCCGCCAGACGTTTTCCTGGGACGAGGCGGCGTGGTCCCTCGGCCACGGATACGCCCGCCAGACGGCGCCCGCCTACCACGTGGTCGCCGTCGATTTCGGCGCCAAGCGCAACATCCTGCGCTGCCTCGCGGCCGCCGGCTGCCGGGTCACCGTGGTCGCCGCGACCGCCTCGGCGGACGACGTGCTGGGCCACCGGCCGGACGGCATATTCCTCTCCAACGGCCCCGGCGACCCGGCGGCGACCGGGGAATACGCGGTGCCCATGGTCCACGGACTGCTGGCCAGCGGCCTGCCCCTGTTCGGCATCTGCCTGGGCCACCAGATTCTGGCCCTGGCCCTGGGCGCCAGGACCTTCAAGATGCACCTCGGGCACCGGGGCGCCAACCATCCGGTCAAGGACCTGGAAACCGGCCGGGTGGCGATCACCAGCCAGAACCACGGCTTCGTCGTCGACAGGGAATCCCTGCCCTCCGGCGTGATCGAGACCCACACGTCGCTCTTCGACGGCACGCTCGAGGGCCTGAAGGTGGAGGGCCGGCCGGTCTTTTCCGTGCAGTACCACCCCGAGGCCTCGCCCGGCCCCCAGGACAGCCATTACCTGTTCGGGCAGTTCATCGACCTGATGGCGCGCAACGCCTGAAGCCCATGCCCAAGCGCACCGATATCGCCTCTGTCCCCCTCATCGGCGCCGGGCCAGCCGGCGGCCGGGACTCCGCGATTGTCGTGGATTCGGACACGGAGAGCACAGAGGAGACACAGAGATCACAGAGAAATGTTTATTACGCTTCGCGCGTTTCTCCCGGAATGCCGGAAGTCTGGGTGCCACGGGGTGATGACGGGCGTGGTCTCTCTGTGATCTCTGTGTCTACTCTGAGTCCTCTGTGTCGAATCGCTCCCCTGGCATGGCGGGCCGATGCCGCGGATGCAAGGTAACCCATGCCCAAGCCCACAGACATATCCGCCCTCAAGTCCATCGGCACGGTTGCGCAGGTGCCCGCGCCCCTCGTCCCGGCCGCCCTAAGACCGGGCGATGAGCCGGTCGTAGTCGGCGTGGCTGCCGATCCATATCCAATAGATGGTGCCGCCCTTGCGCCGCCCGATGGCGCGCCAGCCCCCCCCGATGCGGACGGAATGGACGTCCTTGAACCCCTTCACGGGCTTGAAATGGAGCCCCGGGTGCCCGGGGTCGGCTTGCCAACGCCCGAACGCCTCGGCCGCGAGACGCTAAACATTGACCGGCAGGGCATCGAAGCATTTCCAGAACTGCTTCGTCGTCGCCGATTTCATTTCCGTTTCGGGAACTCCAGCGGGAACACCTCGCCGGCGTCGATCTCGGCGTCGGCCCGGGCGACCATGGCTTCGAGCACGGGGCGGGTTTGGGCAAACTTCTTCGCCCAGCGCGCCTCGTCGGCGATCTCGTCGAGGATGATCGCGCCGATGGCGTCCTGGTCGCCGGGCGGCAGCTTGCGCGCCTTGGCGATGGCTTTGTCCAAGAGCTTTGACATAACGCGCAAGATACCCCATCGGCCGCTGAAACGCGAGCCCGCCCATGCCTAAGCGCACCGACATAACGTCTGTCCTCATCATCGGCGCCGGGCCCATCGTCATCGGCCAGGCCTGCGAGTTCGACTATTCCGGCGTCCAGGCCTGCAAGGCCCTGAAGGAAGAGGGCTACCGGGTGGTCCTGGTCAATTCCAACCCGGCCACCATCATGACCGACCCGGGGATGGCGGACGCCACCTACATCGAGCCCATCACCCTCGACATCTTAGAGCGCGTCATCGCCCGCGAGCGCCCGGACGCCCTGTTGCCCACCATGGGCGGGCAGACGGGACTGAACGCGGCCATGGAGCTGGCCGAGGCCGGCGTCCTGAAACGCTACGGCGTCGAGATGATCGGCGCCGACGAAACCGTGATCGCCAAGGCCGAGAACCGCCAGCTGTTCCGCGAGGCCATGGAGCGCATCGGCCTGGAGGTGCCCCGCAGCCGCACGGTCCGTTCGCTGGACGACGCGCACCGGGCCCGCGACGAGATCGGCCTTCCCCTCATCATCCGCCCGTCGTTCACCCTCGGCGGCGCCGGCGGCGGCATCGCATACGACAACGCCGGGTACGACGCCGTGGTCCGGGAAGGTCTCGCCATCTCGCCGGTGGGTGAGGTGCTGGTCGAGGAATCGGTGCTCGGGTGGAAAGAGTTCGAGATGGAGGTGGTGCGCGACAAGGCCGACAACTGCATCATCGTCTGCTCGATCGAGAACATCGACCCCATGGGCGTACACACCGGCGATTCCATCACCGTCGCCCCGGCGCTCACCCTCACCGACAAGGAATTCCAGATCATGCGCAACGCCTCGATCGCGGTGCTGCGCGAGATCGGCGTCGATACCGGCGGCTCCAACGTGCAGTTCGCCGTCAATCCTGAAGACGGGCGCCTGGTCATCATCGAGATGAACCCCAGGGTGTCGCGGTCCTCGGCGCTGGCCTCCAAGGCCACCGGCTTTCCCATCGCCAAGGTGGCGGCCAAGCTGGCCGTCGGCTATACGCTCGATGAGCTGGACAACGACATCACCGGCGTCACGCCGGCGTCCTTCGAGCCGACCATCGACTACGTGGTCACCAAGATCCCGCGCTTCACGTTCGAGAAATTCCCCGGCACCGAGGCGTTGCTCACCACGTCGATGAAATCGGTCGGCGAGGCCATGGCCATCGGGCGCACGTGGCCCGAATCCCTGCAAAAGGGCCTGCGCTCCATGGAAACGGGATTGACCGGGCTCAACGAAGTGGAGATCGACGGCGCCGAGAACGGCGCCAACACCGATGCCATCCGCGCCGCCCTGGCCTTGGCCCGCCCCGACCGCGTGCTGGTCATCGCCCAGGCCTTCCGCTACGGCCTGAGCGTCGACGAGGTCCACGCCTGTTGCGCCTACGACCGGTGGTTCCTGGACCAGATCAGGCACCTGGTGGAGGTCGAGAAAGGGGTCCGGGAAAACGGCCTCCCCGGCGACGCGCCGGGCCTGTTGCGCCTGAAGAAGCTGGGCTTTTCCGATGAGCGCCTGGCCGAGCTCTCGGGCGGGACGGCGGACGCGGTGGCCGGCCGCCGCCGGGCCCTGGGCGTGGTCCCTGTGTTCAAGCGCGTCGACACCTGCGCCGCCGAGTTCCCGGCGCGCACGCCGTATATGTATTCGACCTACGAGGGCGACGGGCTGACGCCGGCCGAATGCGAGGCCGACCCGTCGGACCGCGACAAGGTGGTGATATTGGGCGGCGGCCCGAACCGCATCGGCCAGGGGATCGAGTTCGATTACTGCTGCGTGCACGCGGCCTATGCCCTCAAGGAAGCCGGCTTCGAGGCGATTATGGTCAACTGCAATCCGGAGACCGTGTCCACCGATTACGACACCTCGGACAGGCTGTACTTCGAGCCCCTGACCGAGGAGGACGTGACCGAACTGATCCGTGTCGAGCAGTCCCGGGGCCGCCTTCTCGGCGTCATCGTCCAGTTCGGCGGGCAGACGCCGCTCAAGTTGGCCGCGGCCCTCGAGGCGGCCGGCATCCCCATCCTCGGCACCTCGCCCGACGCCATAGACCTGGCCGAGGACCGGGAGCGGTTCCAGTCCCTTCTTCGAGAGATCGGTCTGCGCCAGCCGGCCAACGGCATCGCCCGGTCCCTGGCCGAAGCCGAGGGCGTCGCCGCCGATATCGGCTATCCGCTGGTGCTCAGGCCGTCCTATGTGCTGGGCGGGCGGGCCATGGAGATCGTCCACGACCACCAGGCGCTGGTCCGCTACATGACCGAAGCGGTGCGGGTCTCGGGCGACAGCCCGGTGCTGGTGGATTCGTATCTGGAGGACGCCATCGAGGTCGACGTGGACGGGCTGGCGGACGGCACGGACGTGTACGTGGCCGGCATCATGGAGCACGTGGAGGAGGCCGGAATCCATTCGGGCGATTCGGCGTGTTCGCTGCCGCCCCATACCCTGGATGCGGAGATGGTGGCGGAGCTGGGGCGCCAGACCGCGGTGCTGGCCCGGGCGTTGCACGTGGTCGGACTGATGAATGTGCAGTTCGCGATCAAGGACGGCGATATCTACATCCTCGAGGTCAACCCGCGGGCCAGCCGCACCGTTCCGTTCGTGGCCAAGGCCACCGGCATCCCCATCGCCAAGATCGCGGCCCGGATCATGGCCGGGGAGGCCCTGTCCACCTTCGACCTCGGCAACAGGGCGCGCGGCCGCCATGCGGCGGTCAAGGAAGCGGTGTTCCCGTTTAACCGTTTCCCCGGTGTCGACATCATTCTCGGCCCGGAGATGAAGTCCACCGGCGAGGTGATGGGCATCGACAGCGACTTCGCCCGGGCGTTCGCCAAATCCCAGTTGGGCGCCGGCGTGCGCCTGCCCAAAGAGGGCACGGTGTTCATTTCGGTCAAGGACCGGGACAAGCCCAAGGCGGGCGCGCTGGCGGGGCGGCTTCAAGGCCTGGGCTTCAGCCTGTTGGCCACCTCGGGCACGGCGCGGCACCTCGACCAGGCGGGCCTCAAGGTGAAGCGCATCAACAAGGTCCTGGAGGGCCCGCCCCATTGCGAGGACGCCATCACCAGCGGCCAGGTACAACTGGTGATCAATACCACCGAGGGCGCCCAGGCCATCGCCGACAGTTTCTCCATCCGCCGTTCGGCCCTGGTCAACAACCTGCCCCACTACACCACCATGGCCGGCGCCGCCGCCGCCGTGGACGCCATCGAGGCCCTGCTCGGCGGCAGTCTTGAAGTCGCGCCGTTGCAGTCCTATTTTACAGCATCGTTCTAGGACCCTCTTTGGAGGTGCCGCCTTCGCCCGACCCTTTGTCGAGGGGGGTGGGGGTTTGTTTTTTGGCGCTGAGTCTTCGGGAACGCCGGCGATGGAAAAAATACCCATGACGGCCGACGGGCTGGCCAAGTTGGAGGACGAACTGAAACGTCTGAAGACCGAAGAAAGGCCGTCCATTATCCGCGCCATCGCCGCGGCGCGGGAACACGGGGATCTGAGCGAGAACGCGGAATACCATGCCGCCCGCGAACGTCAGAGCTTCATCGAAGGACGGCTGATGGAGCTCGAGGACGTCGTCAGCCGCGCCGACGTCATCGACATGAGCGAGGTAACCGGCAAAGTGGTCCGTTTCGGCGCCACCGTGCACCTGGCCGACGAGGACACCAACGAAAAGATCACCTATCTGATCGTCGGCAGCCACGAAGCCGACGTCTCCGCCGGCCGGCTGTCCATCACATCGCCGCTGGGGCGGGCGCTCATCGGCACCGCACCGGGCGACAGCGTCGAGGTCAGCACGCCGCGCGGGTCCAAATCCTACGAGGTCGTCAAGGTCCGCTTTAACTGATACTGGCCGGCCGGGTCACCGCACCGCGCCGCCGACGGGCTCTTCCGCGGCGATGGGAACGCCCGGTTCGGACTTGGTGGCGCGGATGGACAGCGCCGATTTGACGTGGCTGACGTTGGGGGCGGCGGTCAACGTGGTGGTCAGGAACCGTTGATAGGCGTCCCAATCCTCGGCCACGATCTTGAGCAGGAAATCGGTCTCGCCGGCCAGCATGTGGCATTCGCGCACGTTCGACCATTGGCGGACCAGATCCTCGAACGCCTCCAGGTCGGGCTCGGCCTGGCTGCTCAGGCCGACCTGGGCGAACACGGTCACATTGAAACCGAGGGCCTTGGGCTCGAGGTCGGCATGGTAGCCCCGGATGTAGCCGCCCTCCTCCAGCGCCCGCACGCGGCGCAGGCATGGCGGCGCCGAAATTCCGGCCCGGCGCGCCAGTTCCACGTTGGTGATACGCCCGTCCGTCTGCAGGTCATGGAGAATGTGCCGGTCGATACGGTCGAGTTTGACCTGTTGCATGGGAATTGTTCTCCAGGGTCGCGTCCATTCACGCAATTATATTACAATGGTGCGCCCCCCAAGCCAAGGTCGCTTCCCTTGGCGGCCGGCGGACAGGGGGTGCCTG
>JADFHR010000256.1 GCA_022567015.1 Pseudomonadota bacterium | reverse complement strand
CTTCGCGATGCCCCGCATCGCCACAGCGCACGCTTAGGGCCGAAAGCCTTGGTAAGCCGGCTCGTCGGGTCATGATCAGCGACCCTTGGTATTAAAGGCCGGCGATCAGAATCCAGGCGACGGCGGCGGGGGCCACGAACCGGCACATCACCTTCCACAGGGGCGCCCAGCGGAAAGGCCGGGCGCCGCCGCCGGTGGCCTCGTCGATGACCCTGGGGTAGACCACCCAGCCGGCAAAAAGAGCGATGAAAATGCCGCCCAGGGGCAGGAGCAAATTCGAGGCCACGTAGTCCATCAAATCGAAGATGCCCTTGCCGGCGACGGTGACGTCGCGCCACACCCCAAGCGACAGCGAAGACGGGATGCCGAGCAGGTAGATCACGGCCCCAACGGTGAGCGTCGCCTTGATGCGCCCCACTCCCTTCTCGTCGACGAAATAGGCGACCGCCACCTCGAGCAGGGAGACCGCCGACGTGAGCGCCGCGATGAACAGCAGGAGGAAGAACAGGGTCCCGAACAGCCCGCCCAGGGGCATCCGGGAAAAAACGGCGGGCAAGGTGATGAAGGTGAGCCCGGGGCCGGCCTGGGGATCGAGCCCGAAGGCGAAGACCGCCGGCAGAACCAGGACCCCGGCGAGGACGGCGATGACCGAATCCAGGGACGTCACCCACAGCGCGGCGCCCGGCAGGTTGGCCTTGTGCGAGACATAAGAGCCATAGGTGATCATCGCCCCCATGCCCAGCGACAGCGAGAAGAAGACCTGTCCGAGGGCCGCGCCGACCATGCCGGGGGTGACCTTGGAGAAGTCGGGCGCGAGGAAGAACTTCAGCCCCGCCGCCGCGCCGGGCAACGTGACGGAACGGATGCACAGCACCACCAGAAGGACGAAAAAGACCGGCATCAGGACCTTGCAGGCGCGCTCGATGCCGGCGCCGACGCCGCGGCTCACCACGCCGACGGTGAGGGCCATGAATACGGCGTGATAGACCAGCGGCTCCACCGCATCGGCGGTGAAGGCCGCGAACAGCCCGCCCAGGGCGGACGTTTCCGGGGTCTCGAGCAGCCCCGTCGCGGTCTTGACCGCGTAGGCGATGGTCCAGCCGCCGACCACACTGTAGAAGGAGAGAATGATGAACGCCGCGGCGACGCCCATGTAGCCGATGATGGGCCACGCACCGCCCTTGAGGCGAACGAAGGCGCCCACCGGGTTGCGCTCCGCCGCGCGGCCGATCAGAAATTCGGCCAGCATGACGCTGACCCCGATGGTGAAGGCGATCACCAGATAGATGACGAGAAACGCCGCGCCGCCGTTCTCGCCTGCCAACCATGGGAACTTCCAGACGTTCCCCAGCCCCACCGCCGACCCGGCGGCCGCCAGGATGAAGCCGAGCCGTGTCTTGAAATGCCCTCGGCGGATGGCCATGGCGCCTTCCCCCTGCCGGCGACGAGGCTACCCCAGAGGGCGCCGGCCGCCCCACGTCCTCAGAACACGGCCCGGCGGATCAGGTTGAGCCCGATGACAAAGAGGGTGATCAGCAGCGCCTTGCGGAAGGTCTCCTGGTCGATCCGGCCGCGGATCTTCTGGCCCACCCACATGCCGGCAAGACCGGGGACGCAGGCCAGCAGGGACAGGGGCGCCACGTCGCGGGTGAGGATGCCGTTGTCCACATAGGCGGCGATCAGCGGGATGGAGCCGACGAACCAGATCAGCCCGATGGTGCGGATGAACGTCTCCTTGGGCAGCCGCAGCATGACCAGATACATCAACATGGGCGGCCCCCATATGGTCGAGATGCCGCCCAGCACCCCGCCCAGGGTTCCGGCCAGCGCCCCGGCCCACTTTTCCGCCGACGGCGGCACCCGCATCGCGGGCGTGAAGAAGCTGGTCGTGGTGAACAGCACGACCACGGCGCCGAGCAGGCCGAACAGCGTGTTGGGTTCGATGTTGACCACGATCCGCGCGCCGACCCAGATGAACACCAGAAGACAGGCGATCATCGGCCAGAAGCGCCGCAAAGGCTCCATCAGGTTGCCCGATTGCACCGCCATCCAAAGATTGGTCAGCGCGATGGGCAGGGTGAGAAGCCCGAGCACCAGCGGCGCCGGCAGGAAGCTGGACAGCACGGCCATTGCGACGATGGGCAGGCCGATGCCCGTCATCCCCTTGACCACGCCGCCCAACGCGAAACCGACCAGGGCGACGGTCACGGTCATCGTGTCGAAAACGGGCATGGGCGTACTAATACCCTCTATCGAAACCGGATGGTACGTGATCCGACGATAATCGACGGTATTACGGGGCGGTCTTGAGGACCGCGTCGAGCGCCGACACGAGGCCGGCCGCCAGCCGCTTGACCTGCGTTTGCAGATCGGCGGAGATGACGCGCACGTCGCGGCGCAGGCGGTCCAGGCCGGGACCGTCCATGGCCGGGGCCTCGGGTTCTATGGCAAACGTGGTTTCCACGTCGTCGCCCCAGTGAACCACGCGCACGTGCCAGGGACAGGCCAGCTTGCCGGCGATACGCAATTCCGAAAGGTGTTCGGCGATCACGCCGGGGGCGGCGAGCGAGCGGGCGAAGAACCAGACGCCGGGCCGCTTGTGGAACGCTTCCGTATCGTCGACATGGCCTTCGCACGACCAGCACGGGAAAACGACACGCAGGCTGGACAACCCATACACCAGCGGCAGGATGCCCGGTTCGATGGGATAGGTATCGGGCTCCGACGACAGTTGGCCGGGCGCGTGCGCGCAGGCGCTCGAACAGCCGCAGGTGCACACCGGCGAGCCGCGGCACGGGCACGGAACCCGGCAGCCCGGACAGGGCCGGGCCTGCTTGTCGGTGGGCTGCCGGAGCAGGTCTTCCAGGGCTTGGCGGTGCGCGCGGCAGGCCGCGGGGTCGGGGGTCAGCCTCTTGATGCGCATTGTCTGGTGGCGTTTATATTGCCGGCAAAGGCCGCCCTTACGGCTCACGGCTCAGGGCCGCGGCCGGGCGGGCGGCGCGAAAGACCACAAAACTTTTAATGGAAAAGCCTTAGCTTTCGATTAACCGGCCCGCGCGTAATACCAAGGAGCCCTGCGGGCAGGGCTACGTGGGCCGTATCCGGGTCATCGAGCGGGTTACCGTGGACCAGCCCCAGGGCCCGGTGGGGGTTCGCCGCTGACGGCCGCGGCCGTGTATGAGAGTCCCGACCGTTGCGGGGTCGCGGCCTGCTTCAGGACCTCCAGGGTGCGGGCCGCGGTTTGTTGCCAGGAGAAATCCCGGGAGCGCACCAGCGCTTTTTCGCCGAGGTCGCGGCGCCAGTCCGCATCGTTCAGCAGGCCGTCCAGCACGCCGGCCATATCCTTGATATCCGCCGGATCGAAATAGGCGGCGGCGTCGCCCAGGACCTCCGGCATGGCCGCGGTGTTCGAGCTGGCGATGGGCGCCCCGCAGGCCATGGCCTCGACCAGGGGATTGCCGAACGTCTCGACGCTGGAGGGAAAGACGAAGACGGCGCAGCGGCGGTACAGATCCACAAGGTCCTCCGGCGGGACGTACCCCAGGAACTCCACGCATCCCTCCAGCCCGTCGCGCCTGACCCGGCGCT
>JADFHR010000065.1 GCA_022567015.1 Pseudomonadota bacterium | reverse complement strand
GAACAGCGCCGCCGCCGCCGGCCGGGTCCACAGGCCGATCACCAGAGCCAGGCCGCCGAAGAACTCGGTGGCGCCCACCAGGTAGGCCATTGGCAACGCCGGCTCGAGGCCGATCTTGGCGAAGAAGCCGGCGGTGCCCTCGATGCTTAAACCGAACCACCCGAACAGCTTTCCCGCCCCGTGGGGCATCGCCCACAGGCCGGTGACGGCACGGATAAAGGGGTACACCAGCCCCGAAAGGCCGTCGTACAGGCCCGCCATGGCGGGAACGTAAAGATTGGTCGATGGCGTCCGGTCGTTGCCCATGACTGTACCTCCAGCGCGAACGCCCCCTGTTCACCAGCACGCCCGACCGGGGCGCCATCCCATGCTGGCAGAAAGGGTGGACGGATTCCACACCGGCGCGGCCGCTTACCGGCCCTCGCGATACCACGCCGCCATCATGCCGCCGACGACGAGGACGAGGACCAGGACTCCCGGCAGCAGGGGCACCTGGGTCACGCCGGTGACCACGTACGAGCCGTTGCGGGTGAAGCCCATCCAGCCGCGGCCCGACGTGGTGCGGCCCGGCCGGGTGCGCCGGAGGTCGGGGACGCCGTCGGCGATCCAGGCGATGCCGCCGCCGGTCGCCTTGGCCACGGGGGCCAGGCGTTCCGCCGTCGCCCGCAGGTCCGACAGCTCGACGGGATTTACCGCGCCGGAGGCCACGAGCACCGTATTCGTGCCGTCCTCGAGCCGGTACAGGCCGGTTTCGCCGGTCTCCACCGTGGCCTTGGAGAGTCCGCCGCCGGCCGCCCGCAATTCCACCGTCCGGGTCGCGCCCGAAGGCGCGGTCACCGTCACCCGCGGACGGCCCGGGCTCAGGCTGCGGCGTTCGATGACCAGGCGTCCGTCCCGGATGCGGCCGCGCAGGCCCTCCTCCTCCAGGTCCGGCTCCTTCATCAGCCAGTGGGCGAGCCGGCGCAGAAGCTCGGCCTGGGGGCCGCCGCCCTCGAAGCCGCGGGCCCACAGCCAGATGTGGTCGCTCATCAACTGGGCGACGCGCCCCTTGCCGACCCGGTCCAGGATCAGCAACGGTCTTTCGTCCAGGCCCTGCATGAGCACGACGCCGCTGCCGGGAGCCGCCTCCACCTGGCGGAACCAGCGGCCCCACCTCGGAGTATCCGCCTTGCCGTCGACCAGGGCGGCGGTCACCGGATGGCGCCGCCCGACGTCGGTGAGCGCCGGCACGAAGCCCCGCTCCAGCACCCGGCCCGTCGGCTTGGCCGGCATCACCGCGCCCAGGGGGCTGTGGAAAAGGCTGCGCACGCCGGCGAACTCGGGCCCCACGGCGAACAGGATGGCGCCGCCCTCACGCAGGTATTCCGCGATGTTGCGCAAATACGACGGCGGCACCACGTCGCGCAGCACGTAGCGGTCGAATACGATGAGGTCGAATTCCTTGAGCTTGATCTCGAACAGTTCCTGGACCGGGAAGACGATCAGGGCGAGCTCGTTCAGCGGCGTGAAGTCGTCCTTCTCCGGCGGCCGCAGGATGGTGAAGTGAACCAGGTCCACCGAGGGGTCCGACTTGAGCAGGTTGCGCCACGTGCGCTCGCCCGCATGGGGCTGCCCGGAGATCAGCAGAACCCTGAGCCGGTCGCGCACGCCGTTGATGTTGACCACCGCCCGGTTGTTCAGGGTCGAAAGCTCGTCCGGGACCGGCGACACCTCCAGCTCGAGGACCGTCGGGCCGGCGTGCTCGAGGACGAACGAGAACCGCTCGCTCCTGCCGACGGGGACGAGGACGGACTCCAACTCCACACCGTCGCGGCGCAGGCTGACCCGCGCCATCTTCCGCCTGACCCCGGTCCCCTGGCGGGCGTCGCGGTCCTCGATGCGGTAGGCGACGCCGACTTCCTTGCCGACGATGCCGTAACTGGGCGCCTTCTCGATGACCAGGCGGCGGTCCGTCTCGCCGCGGGCCCCGGTCAGCAGCACGTGCAGCGGCCCGGCCGGCAGCGCCGCCGGATCGGCGGGAACGTCGTGGACCTGCCCGTCGGTGATCAGGATGGCGCCGGCGAAGCGCTGGCGGGGGATCTGGGCCAGGGTCTGGGCGAGGGCGGCGAACAGGCGGGTGCCGCGCTCGGCGTCGTCGGCGCTGGCGCCGCCCGTGCGGACGATCCTCAGCTCCAGATCGTCGAAACGCGAAAGCGCCGCGCGCACGGCGTCCAGCGCCGCTTCGCGTTGCGCCGCGCGCCCGCCCACCGCCTGGCTGTCCGATTGGTCGACCACGACCACGGCCACGTCGGGCCGGGGCTCGCGGTTCTCGCGCACCGCGCGCGGGTTGATCAGAGCCAGCACCAGAACGGCCAGGGCGGCGGCGCGCAAGCCCACGCCCCGCCCGCCGCGCACGGCGGCGACGGCGAGAAGCACCGCCGCCGGGACCCCGAGCAGGGCGATGTACGCCCAGGGGAGAAGCGGGGCGAAGCCGAGGCCGTTGCTCATTGGGTAAGCCTCTTCAGGATCGCCGGCAGGTGGACCTGGTCGGACTTGTAGTTCCCGGTCAGCGTATACATCACCAAATTGATGCCGAAGCGGTAGGCCATCTCGCGTTGCCGTTCGCCCCCCGGGACGACGGCGAAAAGCGGCCGCTGGAACTCATCCATGGCCCACGCGGCGGCCCAGTCGTGGCCGCCGACGATGACCGGAGACACCCCGTCGTTGATGCGTTCGCCGGTGCGTTCGACCCATACCGTGCCGCCGGCCCAGCGCCCCGGAAATGTCCGCATCAGGTAAAAGGACCGGGTCAGCACGTGGTCCGGCGCCACCGGCACCAGGGGCGGGATGTCGAGCTGCCGGACCAGCCTGCTCAAGACATCGGACCGCCGCGAGACTTCCGCCTGCGTCCCGCCGGCCCTCTCGAGGGTGTCGAACAGGATGGTGCCGCCATTGCGCAAATACGCGTTCACCTTGGCCGCGGCCTGGGCCGAAAGCGGCGGCTGGCCGGGCGTTATCGGCCAGTAGAGCAGCGGGAAGAAGACCAGTTCGTCGGTTTCCGGATCGACGGCGACCGGTTCACCGAGTTCGGCCGCCGTGCGCCGTCTGACGATGACGCCGAGGCCCCGCAACCCGGCGCCGGAGGTCTCGTCCACCTGTGCATCGCCGGTGAGCACGTAGCCCAGGCGCGTCGTCAGGCTGGCGGGGGGCGCGAAATCGTCCGCCGCCTGCGCCGCGGCCGTGCCGGGGGCCGCCAGCACCGCCACGACCATGCCCGCGGCGGCGCCCGGGCGCAGCAATCCGCGCAGGACAAGGCTGACCACCAAATCGACGACCGCCAGCAGCAGGGCGGCGCCCAACAACCACGCCCTCAGGTCGACCTCGGAGGCCCGTCCGTAAGCGGCGCGGGAAACGCCGGAGAGGGCGGCGGGCGCCAGGGAACGCACATCGGAGAGATTGGCGGTCAGGTTCAGCGCCCGCCGCGCCGTCTTGTCCCCGTAGTACCCTGGCGGGTGTTCCGGCGCCGCGGCCGTGCTCTCGAAAGCGCTCCCGGCAATGGCCAGGGCGCTCGCCGGCGCCGGTCCGAGCCGCCCGAAGCCGTCCAGCACGTCCAATGGCGCCAGGGGCGCCGCGCCCTCGGTCTCCACCACGCCCTGGCTCAGCCCCACGAGGCGCCGCAACATCTCCACGAACAACCCGGACAGGGGCAGGTTGGACCAGGACGTGTTGCCGGTGGTGTGCACCAGGACCAGCCAGCCCTTTCCCCGCTTCTCGGCGGTCACCAGGGGCGTCCCGTCGCTGAGGCGCGCCCAGGTCCTGTCGCCGAGGTCGAGAGCGGGCCGTGCCAGGATCTGGCGCCGGATGGTGACGTCGGCGGGTATGGCCAGGCCGTAAAACGGGCTGCCGTCGTCGAACGCCGCCAATGTGGCCGGCTTGTCCCACGACATGGTGCCCCCCATCACCCGGTCACCGGCGCGCAGGCGCACCGGCAAAAGGACCTGGGGGTCCTGGGCCAGGCGTGGTCCGGCGAAGCGCACGGCGACGCCGCCGGCCTCGATCCACCGTTCCAGCGTCCGCCGGGACTGGCGGTCCAGCCGGCCGGGATCGACCAGCACGAGGACCGCCAGCTCCCGGCGCAGGAGCTCCTCGACGGTGCCGCGGCGCACCTCGGTAAAGGGCTCGAGGGCCCGGTCCAGGTAGTACAGGTCGCTCAAAAGGGGCTGATCGGCGATGGTCCCTTCGCCCGTGACCAGGCCCACCGGGCGGCGGCGCCACCGCTCGTCCATCAGCACGACGGCCCCGGCCGTGTTTTCGTTTTCGATCTCCAGGCGGGCGAGACGGTTCCGCAGTTCCGTGGGCAGGGTGAGGGACGTCTCCGCCTGGCGCTCGCCGTCGGCGAAGTGCAGCGCCTGGCGCGCCAGCAGCCGGCCGTCCTCGCCCAGCGCCCGCACCCATCGCCGGGTGGCGCCGCCCGCCGCCGCCCTGACGGCGCTAATGTTCAAGGCATCCCCCTCGGCGATGGGCGGGCGCAGCGCCGTGGCCAGCCGTTCGGGCGGATCGGCGACCACCGTGACCGTGCCCAGGCGCCGCAGCGCCGCCACGAACGCCGCCGTGTCCCCGTCCTCCAGCCCGTCGCTCAACCACATCACCGGCCCGGGCTGGGGAATGGCGAGGCGGCTCAGGCGCTCCTGCGCCGCCGCGCGGTCGGTCGCCCACGGTTTGGGCTGCAGGGCCTCGATGACCGTCCGCGCCTCGCCGGCGCCAAGCATCCGGGCGTGTGGACTGAAAGCGCCGGTCTCGGCGGGCGCCGTGGTGACGATGATCACGGCGCGTTCGTCGCGCTCGGCGCGGTCGATGAGGCCGGCCAGCATCTCGCGGCGTCCCGTCCAGTTGCGGGCGGCGGCCCAGCCGTCGTCGATAACCAGGACCAAAGGCCCGTCGCCGCGCAAGCTCGCGGTGGCGTTGAGCAGCGGATGGGCGGCCCCGAGGATGACCGCGATGACCAGCGCCATGCGCAGGATCAACAGCCACGGGGGCGACTTGGCCGGGGTTTCCTCCTGCGATGTCAGGCCGAACAGCAGGCGCACCGGCGGGAACGCGATCCGAACCGGCTGCGGCGGCGTGATCCTGAGCAGCCACCAAAGCACCGGCAGCACAAGGAACGCGGCCAGGGCCCACGGCGCGGCGAAGGAAATGGGGCCGAGCGTCAGCACTATTTCTATTCCTTTGCCGTCTGGGACAACACCAGGTACAGGGCAAGCAATGCCGTCGCCGGCGGCCGGTCCGTGTGGTGGACGGCGAAGGTCCACCCCGCCGAGCGCGCCACGGCCATCAGCCCCTGGCGGTGGTTTGTCATGTTGGCGCGGTAGTCCTTGCGCAGCGTCTCCACCTTGCCGACCAGGACGTCGCCCTCGTTCTCAAGCCCCTCGAAGCGGATCCGGCCCGAGAACGGAAGCGTCTCCTCCGCCGGGTCGAGTATCTGCACCATGTGGCCACGCACGCCGCGGCTGGCAAAGACGCCGATGGCCGACTTGACATCTTCCAACGGGGACAGGAAATCGCCGATCACGACCAGGCGGGCGTACCGGGGCAGAATCTCGAAGGCGGGCAAATTCTGTTCATCGGCCGTATCGTGCCGGATCAAGGCGGCCAGGGATCCCGCTCCCTCGTCGACGATGGCCGCGAGCGGGCCCACCTCTTCGTGGAGCACGGCGGCGAGGCGGTTCAGCGCCGCCCGGCCCGACGCCGGCGCCCTGCCGGTGCCGAGCAGGGCCACGTGTTCTCCGCCGCGCACCAGGAGGGACGCCAGGGCGAGCAGCAGAAGGTCGGCCCGCTCGGCCTTGGTCGGCAGCGCGTCCGTCGAGCGGTAGCGCATGGACGGCGACGCGTCCCGCCACAGCCACACGCTTTGCGCCGCCTCCCACTCGGTTTCGCGGACGTAAACGGGCTGGGACTTGGCCGACTGGCGCCAGTCGATGAGCTGGGTGGAATCCCCGGGCTGGTACCGGCGGAACTGCCAGAACGTTTCGCCCTGACCGACCCGGCGGCGGCCGTGGACACCCTGGGATACCGTGCTCGCCACCCGCTCTGCGGCAACCAGAAGGGGCGGCAGTCCGGCCGCCAATTCTTCTGCCTTGCGGTGAATGTCGGGCCGCGGGGGCGCCATGGTTTCGGCGCCTTCTCAGGCGATGCCCTCGCACAGCCGGTCGATGACCTGACCAATCTGGACGCCCTCGGCCTGGGCGGCGAAGGTGAGGGCCATGCGGTGGCGCAGGATGGGATGGGCGAGGGCGAGGACGTCGTCGATGGACGGCGCCAGGCGCCCCTCGATCACGGCGCGGGCGCGCACCGCCAGCATGAGCGCCTGGCTGGCCCGCGGCCCCGGTCCCCAGAAGACGTGATTCCGCACCTCGGGCAGGGGACTGGATTGCGGCCGCCCGGCGCGCACCAGCGCCAAGATGGCCTCGGCCACGCTCTCGCCCACGGGCACATGACGGAGCAACCGCTGTGCCTGGATAAGCTCCTCGGCATCCATCACCTGTTCGGGGTGTTGATCGGTGGCGCCGGTGGTGGCCACCATGATCTGCCGTTCGGCGTCCAGGTCCGGGTGCTCGATGTCCACCTGCATGAAGAAACGGTCGAGCTGGGCCTCGGGCAGCGGGTACGTGCCCTCCAGCTCCAGGGGATTCTGGGTCGCCAGCACGTGGAACGGCGTCGGCAGCGCGTGATACTGGCCGGCCATGGAGATACGGTGTTCCTGCATGGCCTGCAACAGGGCCGACTGGGTGCGCGGGCTGGCCCGGTTGATCTCGTCGGCGAGCAGCAGCTGGCAAAACACCGGCCCCTTGATGAAGCGGAAAGACCGCCTCCCGGTCTCCGATTCCTCCAGCACCTCGGAGCCCAGGATGTCGGCGGGCATGAGGTCCGGGGTGAACTGCACCCGCCTGGCGACGAGGCCGAAGACCTCGCCCAGGGTTTCGACCAGGAGCGTCTTGCCCAAACCGGGCACCCCGATGAGCAGAAGGTGACCGCCCGCCAGCAGGGTAATCAGGGTCTCCTCGATGACCTGGGCCTGGCCGAAGATCACCCGGCCGATTCCGTCGCGGGCGGCCGCGATCTGCCGCCCCAGGTCTTCGATGGCGTCGACGAGTTGCGTGGAGCTGTCTAAATTCGCATTATCTTTGGCCGTGGCTTTCACGTGCACGTCTCCGCGCTTTGTTGCCTGTTATCATGCATGATTAAGGACACACGCGATACCCGTGTTTTCCGGTTTCCCGTCGACGTGAACGGCAGGACACGGGCGCCGCCCACGGCTATTATGATAGAGGGGACTACACGTGAAGGAGAAGGCCGGTCACGATACCGTGTTCGGTATGCGGAGCGGCCGGGTGTTTTTCGCCAACGGCAAGCCGGACGGAAATCTGTGACTCCGATCACCAGCCGCACCCTGACCCGGCAATGGATCAGCCGGCAATTCGCGCGCCACACGGTGCGCGCCGCGGGCGCGGTGCGCGGAGATCACGATCTCAATCCGGGCACCCCTCCGCGTGCACCGTTGACGCCCGCCGCGGTGCTGGTGCCCCTGATCGACCGCGCCCAGGGGCTGACCGTGCTGTTGACCCGGCGCACCGAGGATCTGGCCGACCACGCCGGGCAGATCAGCTTTCCCGGCGGCCACATAGAGCCCGGGGACGGCGTTGCGGAGGAGGCGGCGTTGAGGGAGACCGAGGAGGAAATCGGACTGCAGCGCCGGCATGTGGAAATCCTCGGCCGGCTGGACGATTATATCACGGGCACGGGCTTCAGGGTCACCCCGGTGGTGGCGGTGGTGGAGCCCCCGTTTGAGCTGGCCCCGGACGCGGAAGAGGTGGCCGAGGTGTTCGAGGTGCCGTTGGCATTCGTTCTCGACCCCGCAAACCACCAGCGGTACAGCCGCCGATACGACGGGAAGGAGCGCCATTTTTACGCCATGACCTACGGTGGGAAATTCATTTGGGGCGCCACCGCCGGCATGTTGGTCAACCTCTATGAGCGTCTGGTCCGCCGATGAGTCGTATCCTGCTCCAATTCCTGTTGCCCCTGCTGCTCCCCGCCGCCATCTACTTCGGCTGGGTATTGCTGGCGCGGCGGACCGGCAAGGGCCAGGCGGGCGGGCTCACGCCGCTGCAGGAAGGCCCGTGGTTCTGGCTCGTCGCCGCGGGATTGGCGCTGATGGTGGGGGGGCTGGTGTTTACGGTGCTGATAGGCCAGGGCCACGTGGAGGGAACGTACGAGCCGCCCCGCTTCGAAGGCGGCCGGGTCGTCCCCGGCACGGTCAAATGATCGCGCCCGGCGGACGGGACGCGAGCGCCAACACGTCCGTCCCGGAGCCCACCGGCAAGGTCGCGCCCCAGCCGTGGATCACGGCGCCGGAAACGGTTGCCGTGGTCGAGGCCCTGGCGGCGGCGGGGGCGGAGGTCCGTTTCGTCGGCGGCTGCGTGCGCGACGCCGTGCTCCAGCGCCCGGTCGAGGACATCGACATCGCCACCCCGGAGCCGCCGGAAAGGGTCATCGCGCTGCTCGGGAAGGCCGGCATCAAGGCCATTCCCACGGGCATCGAACACGGAACGGTGACCGCCGTGATCGGCGAGGCCCGCTTCGAGATCACCACGCTCCGCGTCGACGTGGAGACCGACGGCCGCCGCGCCAAGGTGGCCTTCACCGACGACTGGACGGCGGACGCGGCGCGGCGCGACTTCACCATCAACACCCTTTCCTGCACCCTGGCGGGCGACATCTACGACCCCATGGGCGGTCTCGACGACCTGGGCCGTCGCCGGGTGCGTTTCGTCGGCAACGCCGAGAAGCGCATCGAGGAGGATGTGCTGAGACTGCTCCGCTTCTTTCGCATGTACGCCCAGTACGGCCGGCCGCCGCCGGACATCAAAGCCCTTGCCGCCTGCCGGGCGTTGGCGCCCCGGCTTTCCGGGTTGTCGGGCGAGCGCGTGCGCGACGAGATGTTGCGCATCCTGATGGCGCCCGACGCCGCGGACACCGTGGTGCTGATGCGGGGCGAAGGGGTGCTCGAACACATCCTCCCCGAGGCCGGGGACGTGGGCAGGCTGCGCCTGCTGAGCTGGCTGGACACCAGCGCCATCAAGGTCGACTCGGTGGCTCCCGATCCCCTGCGGCGGCTGGCGGCCCTGCTCGACGTGGACGCCGCCAGGGCCGGGTCGGTGGCGGCGCGCCTCAGGCTGTCGAACCAGCAGACGGAACGGCTGGTGAGGGTGGCGCCGCCGCCCCATGACGTGACCCCGGACGTGGACCAACGTTCCCTCCGGCGCGCCCTCAACCGGGCCGGCGCCGACGTGGTCAGGGACCGGGTGCTGCTCGCCTGGGCCGGGGAGTTGGCCGTCACCGCGCGCCGGCGGGGCGAGCGCACCCAGGCGTGGCTCGACACCCTCGCCGCGGTCGACGCCTGGACGCCGGTGGAATTCCCGCTGAAGGGCCGGGACGTGATCGCCCTCGGCGTGCCCGCGGGCCCCCGCGTCGGCGAGCTGCTGGGCGCCGTGGAGGCGTGGTGGGAAGACGGCGACTACCGGGCCGACCACAAGGCCTGTCTGGAAAAGCTGGGCGGCCTGGCCGGCGGCGCCCGGTGAGCGCGCCGGCCATGCGCCTTAAGGCCACAGGACCACGGGCGGCAGCGACATGAGGATGGCGTCGGTGTGGCCGCCGGTCTGCAGCCCGAACAGGGTGCCCCGGTCATAGAGCAGGTTGAACTCCACGTAGCGGCCGCGTTTGATCAGCTGCCGGCGGCGTTGCTCGTCGGTCCACGGCTTGTCCATGTGGCGGCGCACGAGTTGCGGATAGACCTCCACGAAGGCGCGGCCCACGTCGCGGGTGAAGGCGAAGTCCTTGTCCCAGTCCCCCGACGCGAGCTCGTCATAGAAGATGCCGCCCACGCCGCGCGTTTCGTCCCGGTGGGGCAGGAAGAAGTATTCGTCGCACCACGCCTTGAACCGGGCGTAGTCGGCGCAGTCATGGGCGTCGCAGGCGCGCCTCAGCGCCCCGTGGAATGCCCCGGTGTCGTCGGCGTCGGGGAAAACCGGGGTCAGGTCGGCGCCGCCGGCGAACCAGCCCCTGGTGGTGACGATCATGCGGGTGTTCATGTGCGCCGCCGGGACCAGGGGCGAGCACGGATGAAACACCACCGAGACGCCGGAGGCCCAGAAGCGGGGGTCCTTTTCGGCGCCGGGGATTCTTTTGCGGAACTGGTCCGAGAATTCCCCGCTGACCGTGGACACGTTGACCCCGGCTTTTTCGAAGACGCGCCCGTGGAGGACCGACATGACCCCGCCGCCGCCGCCCTCGCGCTCCCACGCCGTGCGCTCGAAGCGGCCGGGCGGGCCGGCTTCGCCGGTGCCGGCAAACGCGTCCTCCAGATCCTCCAGCGCCGCGCACAGATCGTCGCGCAGGCTGTCGAACCAGGCGGCGGCGCGCTTTTTCTGGTCGTCCGTGGGCAGGGTCATGGTGCCTCCTTCGGAAAGCCTCGGGTCTGGCGCAGGGCCTCGCCCAGTACCATGGCCGCGGCGACGGCCACGTTGAGGGACCGCATGCCCGCGGCCATGGGAACGTGCACGCGGGCGTCGGCGGCCGCGTGGACGGTGTCGGGCACGCCGGCGCTCTCGCGTCCCACCAGAAGCACGTCGTCGGCGTGGAACCGGAACGCCACGTAGGGCGTCTCCGCGCCGGTGGTGAGAAGCACCAGCCGCCCCAGACCTTCGCCCCGCGCCGCCAGAAAGGCCGACCACGAGACGTGACGGCGGAGCGCCACCCGGTCCAGGTAATCCATGCCGGCGCGGCGCAGCCGCCGGTCCGAGAAGACGAAGCCGCAGGGCTCGATCACGTCCACGGGTATCCCCAGGCACGCCGCCAGGCGCAGCATGGCGCCGGCGTTCTGGGGGATGTCCGGTTCGAAAAGGGCGAGGCGCATGGGGCCAACCGGCGACGGTGCGTTTCCACAACAAACGAATTGAATATACACCGGAAACTACCCATCTTCCCCCTTTCCAAGGCGGCGTATTTCATTATATTGTGCGCCCGCGTTGTATCCACGGCAGGTTGCCCCGTGGGGGTGTTTGGCACCCCGTCCTCCGGTCCGGGTCGCCGTCTGAAGCGTTCGACGTGTGGGACCGGCTCCACCGTGAGGGCAAAGAAGAGGCTTTTCCATGACAGATGCCCCAACCGTCGCCGCCGGCGCGCCCCATGAGGGCGAAACCCGGCGCGACTTTCTGCTGATCGCAACGAGTGTGGTGGGCGCGGTGGGCACCGCGCTCGCCGTGTGGCCCCTCATCGACCAGATGAATCCGGCGGCGGACGTGCTGGCGCTGTCGTCGACCGAGGTCGACCTTTCCCCGATCGAGGTCGGCCAAAGCATCACCGTGGTGTGGCGCGGCAAGCCGGTCTTCATCCGCCGCCGCACGGCCAAGGAGATCGCCAGGGCCAAGACGGACGACGCCTCCGACCTGCCCGATCCCCAGGCCGACAGCGAGCGGGTGCAAAAGCCCGAATGGCTGATCGTGGTCGGCGTGTGCACCCATCTGGGCTGCATTCCCCTGGGCCAGAGGGCGACCGAGCCCAGGGGTGATTTCGGCGGCTGGTTCTGTCCCTGTCACGGGTCCCACTACGACACGTCGGGGCGCATCCGCAAGGGGCCGGCGCCGGAGAACCTGGCGGTGCCCGAGTACGTGTTCGTCACCGACACCAAGATCAAGATCGGGTAGGGCGCCGGCCATGACCTCACCGACCTGGAACAACCCCATCGTCAAGTGGATCGAATACCGCCTGCCGGTCTTCTCGTTCACGCAGGAACATCTGATCGACTACCCGACGCCGAAGAACCTGAACTACTGGTGGAACTTCGGCTCGCTGGCCGGAATCGTGCTGACCATCATGATCGTCACCGGGATCGTCCTGGCCATGCACTACACGCCGCATGTGGACTACGCCTTCGAGAGCGTCGAGCGCATCATGCGCGACGTCAACTACGGCTGGCTGATACGCTACGTGCACATGAACGGCGGGTCCATGTTCTTCGCCGTCGTCTACATCCACATCTTCCGCGGCCTCTATTACGGCTCTTACAAGGCCCCGCGCGAGATGCTGTGGATCATCGGCATTATCATCCTGCTGACCATGATGGCGACGGCCTTCCTGGGCTATGTGCTGCCGTGGGGGCAGATGAGCTTCTGGGCCGCCACCGTGATCACCAACATGTTCTCCGCCTTTCCGTTGATCGGCGAGCCGATCGTGACTTGGTTGTGGGGCGGGTTCTCGGTGGACAACCCGACGCTGAACCGCTTCTTCTCGCTGCACTACCTGCTGCCCTTCGTGATCTTCGGCCTGGTGTTCTTGCACCTGTGGGCGCTGCATGTGCACCATTCCAACAACCCGCTGGGGATCGACACCAAGGGACCGCAGGACATCCTTCCGTTCCATCCCTACTACACGATCAAGGACCTGTTCGGGCTCGGCGTGTTCATGCTGGTCTTCATGGGCTTCGTGTTTTTCGCGCCCAACTTTTTCGTTGAGCCCGACAACTACATCAAAGCCAACCCCATGCAGACGCCGACCCACATCGTGCCCGAATGGTACCTGACGCCGTTCTACGCGATCCTCAGGGCGATCACGTTCGACATCTGGTTCATCCCGGCCAAGCTGATCGGGGTGATCGCCATGTTCGGCTCCGTCCTGATCCTCGTGCTCGTGCCCTGGCTGGACACCTCGAAGGTGCGCAGCGCCCGGTACCGGCCCATCTACAAGCAGGTGTACTGGTTCTTTGTCATCGACTGCATTGTCCTGGGCTGGGTCGGTTTCAACAGTCCCGATGCCATGTTCATGGGCGCGGTCTCGTTTCTCAGGATCGGGCAGGTGGCCACGGCGTACTATTTCCTTCATCTGCTGGTCGTGTTGCCCGTGCTCGGCAAGGTGGAGCGGCCACGGTCCCCGCCGGACAGCATCAGCGCGGCGGTCACCAAAGAATCCAACGCGGTCACGGAGGCGGCCTGATGGGTAAATTCCTTTTTGGCGCCGCCCTGGCGTTGACCCTCGGCGCCGGCACGGCTTTCGCCGAGGTCCAGAAACCGCCTGCCCAGGCGTGGTCGTTCAACGGCGTCTTCGGCACCTTCGACCGCCCCGCGCTCAGACGCGGCCTGCAGGTCTACACGGAGCTCTGCGCCGCCTGTCACTCCCTGAGGCTTGTCTACTACCGCCACCTGCAGTCGGTCGGCTTCAGCGAAGAGGAGATCAAGGCCCTCGCCGGTGAGTTCGAGGTTGAGGACGGCCCCAACGACGATGGCGAAATGTTTACCCGGCCGGCCAAGCCGACCGATCCGTTCGTCTCACCGTTCCCCAACGCCCAGGCGGCGCGGGCGGCCAACGCCGGCTCGTTGCCGCCGGACCTGTCGGTGATGACCAAGGCCCGCAAGGGCGGGGAGGACTACCTGCATGCCGTGCTCACCGGCTACAGGGACGAGGCGCCGGCGGGCGTCGAGGTGATGGAGGGATTGTTCTTCAACGAATACTTTTCCGGCCAGCAGATCGCCATGCCGCCGCCGCTGGCGGACG
>JADFHR010000255.1 GCA_022567015.1 Pseudomonadota bacterium | reverse complement strand
TTTCGGACGGCGTCGCGCACGCTTCGCGATGCCCCGCATCGCCACAGCGCACGCTCCTAGCCGAAAGCCTTGGTAAGCCGGCTCGTCGGGTCATGATCAGCGACCCTTGGTATTACAGACCGTGCGATGCGCATAATCGGCCGGCCGCCGCCGGCGTCACTCGAGAATCGCCGTGCCCTGGCGCAGACGCTCGATGTCCAGCGCCACGCTCCGGCGCACCGCGCCCAGGGGCCCGATGGACGGCACGGCTATACCGTCGACCAGGATTTCCAGGGCGCCGGCGTTGCCGGTCAACAGCTTGAGGCCCGGGCGGTTGGGAACCCGATAGGTGTCGCCGGTCCTGAGCAGCCGCGTCAGCAACAGCCTGTTGCCGTTGTCGTCGCGAACCTGGATCCAACTGTTCATCTTGGCCCGCACCAGGATGCGCGAGTCCGCGTTGTCGGCGCCGAAGACACGTCCCGTCCGCGTGGTCCCGGCGGAGGCGTCGTCTTCCGGGGGCACGGCGGCCACTTCCCGGGAGGGGTCGGCGCCGTCCCGGACCGTGGGTCCCGAACCGCCGGCATCGATGGCCGCCGGGGCGCCGTCGTCCGGCGCCGCCGGCGCCCCGGCCGTCGCCGAAGCGGACCCGCCTTCCCCCGCCACGGACGGTTCCGCGGCCGGTGTGGACGCGGTGGGTGCGGTGTCTCCTCCGCCATCCGCCGTCGGCGCCGGTTGAGAGGGTTCCCCGGCCCCGGCCGCATCGCCGGAGGCCGCCGGCCGGGGCGTCCCGGCGGGCGCGGATTCCCGGTCGACGGCGGAGGATTGCGAATCGCCCATCGGCGGCGGCGCCGGTACGGCACGGCCGCCGGCGGCATCCCCGGTCGCCACCTTCTCAGGCACTTTTTCAGCCGCTTTCTCTTCGTCCGGGCGCGCCTGGCCGCCGCCGCCCGGGGTGGTCGCCCCGGCGTCCCGCGCTTCCTCCGCCGGCACGGCGTCCGTCGACGCCGTTTCCGTCGTCCGCGACTCCGGTGCGTCCGGCGGACCGGCCTCCGCAGCCGGTCCGCCGGCCGAAGAGGCATCGACCGCCGATGTTTCGGATTGGGCGGACGGCGCAGAGGCAGGCTCGCCCGACATCTGGTCCTGGCCCCCCTTTCCCGGCTTCTCCGGGGAAGAGTCCGGGGAAGAGGGTGTGTCCCGACCCGGGACGGCCGCGGTGTCCGGGGCCGGCGAGGATGCGTTCCCCGCCTTCCCCTCGCCGTCCTCCTTGGCGGTGTCCGGCGCCGGGGCGGATGAGTCCCCCGGCGTCAACAGCGCGGCAAGACGGTCGGGCAGGGGAGAAATCAGCTCGGTGAAAAAGCCCTCTTTGGCCGAACTGACATACCAGCCGCCATAGGCCAATACGGCGACGACGACGCCGACAAAAAGGACGGCGCCGCCGGGAATACCCCCCTCCGGCACGGGCACGGGGAAGCTGAGTTCGGGAGCCTCGCCAATATTCGTGGTCTCGGCGCGGAAGCGTTTGACCACTTCATCGGCGTCGAGACCCAGGTGCTTGGCGTAGGCGCGAACGAAACCGATCGCATAGGCCGGTCCCGGAAGGTCCTCGAAACGGCCGGCCTCCATGGCCTCGAGATGGACATACCGGATGCGCAGTATCTGCGCCACGTCGCGCAGGTCCTCGCCGCACCGCAGGCGCGAAGCGTGCAGGAGCGCGCCGACACCCGGGCCGCTCCCGCGCTCCACCCGACTGTCGGTTTCGATTCCCGGAGGGGACTGGTTCGCGTTCACGACTTCCCCGGACACTCCATCCCCCGGAACGGGCGCGCCGCCGTTCGGCCAACCCGCAGCGGCTTTTCCAAAGGAAATTAAGGTTACGGGTTGGGCGGCGGCCGGCCCCGGGAATTCCTCACAAAAAGTGCTCCTATTCTCAACAGTTGTCGAGAAAATTCAAGACCGAAACACCGGCGCCTGAACAGGCTGTTGAAGACCTGTTAAGTCACGACTTCATGGTCTTTCGAGAATGCGTTGAGTCTCTACACAAATACTGCGCCGGACGTGACCGCAAGGGGAATTCATGTCGTCTCTTAACAGGGCGACGGAAGGACTTCCGATAGTTGTCTTCACGGGTCCGGCGGCCGTCGGGGCCATGGCCTCAGTCGTCCTCGAAACCGTATGCCGCGTGCAGAGACCTGAGGGCCAGTTCGGTGTACTCCTCGGCGATCAGCACACTGACCTTGATTTCCGACGTCGAGATCACCTGGATATTGATTCCCTTCTCGGCCAGGGCTTGAAACATGCGCTGGGCGACGCCGGCGTGGCTGCGCATCCCGACGCCGATGACCGCCACCTTCACCACGTTCGGGTCGTAAACCAGATCGGCGTACCCGAGGGCGTCGCGCAATTCCTCGACGACGCGGACGGCGCGGTCCAGATCGCCCTTGGCGACCGTGAACGTCAGGTCGGTCGCCTTGCCGTCCGCCGATACGTTCTGGACGATCATATCCACGTTGATACCGGCCTCGGCCAGGGGCCCGAAGATGCCGGCGGCGACGCCGGGCCGGTCGGCGACCCCGACGAGGGTGATCTTGGCCTCGTCCCGGTCGTATGCGATCCCGCTGATCATTTCCTTTTCCACGATCTCATCCTCATCAACGACAAGCGTGCCTGCACCATCGCCGTAACTGGACAGAACCTGGAGACGCACACCGCGCTTCATGGCCAGTTCCACGGCCCGGGTCTGCAGGACCTTGGCCCCCGCGGACGCCATCTCCAGCATTTCTTCATAGGTGATCTTATCGAGCTTCCGCGCCCCGGCAACGATACGGGGATCGGTCGTATACACCCCGTCCACGTCGGTATGGATATCGCACCGGTCGGCCTTCAGCGCCGCCGCCAGCGCCACCGCGCTGGTATCGGAACCGCCCCGGCCCAACGTGGTGATCCGGTTGTCGGGGCCGAGCCCCTGGAATCCCGTGACCACCGGGACCTCGCCCAGCGCCAGGCGGCGCTCCAGCTCCTCGATCTCGATGCCCATGATGCGGGCCTTGCCGTGGGCGCCGTCGGTACGGATGGGGATCTGCCATCCCTGCCAGGAGCGGGCGGCGACGCCCTTGTCCTGAAGCGCCAGCGCCAAAAGGCCCGCGGTGACCTGCTCGCCGGTCGACACCACGGCGTCGAATTCGCGGGCGTCGTGCAGGCTGCTGACCTCGCGGGCATAGGTGACCAGTTGGTTGGTAACACCGGCCATGGCCGAAAGCACCACCGCCACCTGGTTGCCGGCATCCACTTCTTTTTTCACCCGTTGGGCAACGGTTTTGATGCGGTCGATGTCCGCCACCGAAGTGCCGCCGAATTTTTGAACGATCCGGGCCATCGCTTAGTCTTCCCTGAGGGTCGTCCCGGCTTCCCATACCGCAACGGCATCCCCATGGGAAGGCTTTGGGAGTTGCATGCGGCTGTTTGCACCGAGCCGGTTGCGGTGCGGCGGGCGCCTATCCATACTCTCACCGCCGAAGGGAGGCCTGCCAGGGAGGAACCGTTGGCCCGCACGCCCCACCGCAAGACACCAACGAGCCCGAGCGGAACCGCGTCCGCCGACGAAATCGCCCGCTTCGCCGCCATCGCCGACGCCTGGTGGGAGGCGGACGGCGAATTCAAGCCGCTTCAC
>JADFHR010000064.1 GCA_022567015.1 Pseudomonadota bacterium | reverse complement strand
AAGGGCTTTGCCGGCGCCATGAAGCGGCACGGCTTCTCCGGGCTGGGCGCCGGCCACGGCGTGTCCGTCAGCCACCGCAGCCTTGGCTCGACCGGCCAATGCCAGGATCCGGGCAAGGTGTTCAAAGGCAAGAAAATGGCCGGTCACATGGGTGACCGGCGGGTCACCGTGCACAATCTGGAAGTGGTGGCCACCGACGCCGCGCGGGGGATCATCATGGTCAAGGGCGCGGTGCCGGGAGCCAAGGGCGGCATGGTGCTGGTGTTCGATGCGAAGAAGAAGCCGTTGCCGGACGGGGTTCCGTTCCCGGCGGCTATCCGCGGCGCCGGCGCGCCTGACACCGACGCCGCCGACGAGGGTCCCGCCGCGGACGTTGCCGCCGAGGAGTCGCCCGCGGGCGAGGCGGAACAGGAAGGGGCCAAGGAATAGACGCCATGCGGTGCGACGTCATCAGCCTCGAGAACAAGACGGTGGGCAAGATCGACCTGGATGAGTCGGTGTTCGGCGTGCCGGTCCGCGCCGATATCCTGGCCCGCGCCGTCAACTGGCAACTCGCCAAGCGCCGCGCCGGAACCCGCAAGACCAAGACCCACGGCGAGGTCAGCGGCAGCACCCGCAAACCCTTCCGGCAGAAGGGGACCGGCCGGGCGCGGCAGGGGACGGCGCGGGCGCCCCAGCATCGCGGCGGCGGTGTGGTCTTCGGCCCGGTGGTGCGCAGCCATGCCCACGGTCTGCCCAAGAAGGTGCGCCGGCTGGCCCTCAAGACGGCGCTGTCGGCCAAGCAGGCGGACGGCAAGCTGGTGGTTCTTGACTCCGCCAAGCTCAAGAAACCGAAGACCGCGGATCTGGTGAAGCGGATGGAAAAGCTGGGCTGGACCTCCGTCCTCATCATCGACGGCGCCGAGGTGGACGGGAACTTCGCCCGCGCCGCCGCCAACATCGTCGGCCTGGACGTGCTGCCCAGCCCGGGGGCCAACGTGTACGACATCCTGCGCAGCGATACCCTGGTGTTGACCAAGGACGCGGTCGGCAAGCTTGTGGAGCGGCTGAAATGAGCGCCGCCCGGGCCAAGGCCGGCAGCCCCGGCAAGATGCGTGTGAGCAAGGAGCGCATGTACGAAATCGTCCGCGCGCCCGTGGTGACGGAGAAGGCGACGCTGCTTTCGGAATTCAACCAGGTCAGCTTCCGGGTGCCGCTGGACGCCACCAAGCCCGAGATCAAGGCGGCGGTCGAAGACCTGTTCAAGGTCAAGGTCAAGGCCGTGAACACCCTGCGCCAACGGGGCAAGATGAAAATGTTCCGCGGCCGGATCGGCAAGCGGGTGGACACCAAGAAGGCCATCGTCACCCTGGTCGAGGGCCACTCGATCGACATCACGACGGGGGTGTAGGTAAGGCGGCCATGGCACTGAAGCAGTTCAATCCGACGACGCCGGGACGCCGCGGCTTGGTCCTCGTGGACCGCTCGGGCCTGTGGAAAGGGAAGCCCGAGAAGTCCCTGACCGAAGGCCTGCGCAAGAAGGGTGGCCGCAACAACACCGGCCGCCTGACCGCGCGGCGGCGCGGCGGCGGGCACAAGCGGCGCTACCGCATCATCGACTTCAAGCGCCGGAAATTCGACATGCCGGCCACCGTCGAACGGCTGGAATACGACCCCAACCGCACCGCCTTCATCGCCCTCGTCCGCTATGAGGACGGCGAGATGGCCTACATCCTGGCACCCCAGCGCCTGCTTCCCGGGGACAAGGTCGTTGCCGGGGAGAGCGTGGACATCCGGCCCGGCAATGCCATGCCCATGCAGAACATTCCCGTCGGCACCATCATTCACAACGTGGAGATGAAGGTAGGCAAGGGTGGCCAGATCGCCCGCTCCGCCGGCACCTACGTGCAGCTCATCGGCAAGGACCAGGGATACGCCCAGCTTCGTCTCAGCTCGGGCGAGCTGCGCATGGTGCGGGCCGAATGCATGGCCACGATCGGCGCCGTCTCCAACGCCGACCAGAAGAACATCAAACTGGGCAAAGCGGGCCGCAATCGTTGGCTGGGCAAGCGCCCGTCGGTGCGCGGCGTCGCCATGAACCCCATCGACCACCCCCACGGGGGCGGCGAGGGGAGAACCTCGGGCGGCCGCCATCCGGTGACCCCGTGGGGCAAGCCGACCAAGGGTAAACGAACCCGCAGAAACAAGAAGACGGACAGGCTGATCATGCGCCGCCGTCGCAGCAAGAAGTAAAGGAGAGCCGGCGTGGCGCGTTCCGTGTGGAAAGGCCCGTTCGTGGATGGCTACCTTCTCAAGAAGGCGGAGAACTCGCGCGCCTCGGGGCGCAGCGAGATCATCAAGACGTGGTCCCGGCGCTCCACCATCCTGCCCCAGTTCGTCGGCCTGACCTTCGGCGTCTACAACGGCCGCAAGTTCATCCCCGTGCTGGTGACCGAGGACATGATCGGCCACAAGCTGGGTGAGTTCTCGCCGACCCGCACGTATTTCGGCCATTCCGCCGACAAGAGGGCGAGAAGGGACTGACCATGGGCAAATCCTCCGCCCCGCGGCGACTGGCCGACAACGAAGCGATGGCGTTCGCCAAGCGCCTGCGCATCAGCGCGCAGAAGCTCAACCTGGTCGCCGGCGCCATCCGCGGCATGCCGTGCGAGTCGGCGCTGGCCGAGCTCGAGTTTTCCAAGCGGCGCATCGCCGCGGACGTGAGAAAGGTGTTGGAATCGGCCATTGCCAACGCCGAGAACAACCATCAATTGGATGTGGACCGGCTCTACGTGGCCGAGGCTTCGGTCGGCCGCAGCCTGGTCATGAAGCGGTGGCGTCCCCGTGCCCGGGGCCGCTCCGCGCGGATCAACAAGCCGTTCAGCAATCTCAGGCTGGTGGTCCGCGAGTCCGAGGAGAAAGAATAATGGGGCAAAAGGTCAATCCCATCGGGTTCCGGCTGGGGATCAACCGCACCTGGGATTCCCGGTGGTACGCCGAGGCCAGCTACGCCACCCTGCTCCATGAGGATCTCAGGATCCGCGATTTCCTCCGTCAGCGCCTGGCCCAGGCCGGCGTCTCGCGCATCGTCATCGAGCGTCCCGCCAAGAAGGCCCGGATCACCATCCACACGGCCCGGCCCGGGGTGGTGATCGGCAAGAAGGGCGCCGACATCGAGAGGCTGCGCACCGATATCGGGAAGATCACCGGCTCCGACGTGCACGTGAACATCGTCGAGATCCGCAAGCCCGAAATCGAGGCCCAGCTGGTGGCCGAGAACATCGCCCAGCAGATGGAACGGCGGGTCTCCATACGCCGCGCCATGAAGCGCTCCGTCCAGTCGGCCATGCGTCTCGGCGCGCTCGGCATCCGCATCAACTGCGGGGGCCGCCTGGGCGGCGCCGAGATCGCCCGCGCCGTTTGGTACCGCGAAGGCCGGGTGCCCTTGCACACCATGCGGGCCCACGTGGATTACGGCTGCGCCGCGGCCAAAACCACCTACGGCATCTGCGGGGTCAAGGTGTGGATCTTCAAGGGCGAGGTCATGGCCCACGACCCGATGGCCATGGACAAGCAGGCCATCGAGCAGCAGCCGACGCGCTGACGGCGGACGCGTGTGACCAGCGGGAAACAGGAATACGATGCTCAGTCCCAAACGAACCAAGTACCGCAAGGCGCACAAAGGGCGTATCCACGGCCAGGCCAAGGGCGGCACCAAGCTCAACTTTGGCGCGTATGGCCTCAAGGCGACGACCCCCGAACGGGTCACGGCGCGCCAGATCGAGGCCGCCCGGCGGGCCATAACCCGGCACATGAAACGTTCCGGGCGGGTGTGGATACGCATCTATCCGGACCTGCCGGTGACCCAGAAGCCGGCCGAGGTGCGGCAGGGAAAGGGCAAGGGATCGCCCGAATACTGGGCCTGCCGCGTCAAGCCGGGCCGCATCATGTTCGAAGTCGACGGGGTGTCGCGGGAGATTGCCAGGCGGGCGTTCGAACTGGGGGCCGCCAAGCTGCCGGTGCAGACGCGCTTCGTCGCGCGTTGGGGCGAAGAGGAGTGAAGCCATGAAAGCGGCGGACCTGCGGGCCAAAAGCGATGACGAGTTGAAGGATCAGCTCCTCGGCCTCAGGAAGGAGTCCTTCAACCTGCGCTTCCAGGCGGCGAGCGGCCAGTTGGAGAACACCGCCCGCGTGGGCCAGGTGACCCGCGACATCGCGCGCATCAAGACCATCCAGGGCGAGCGCGGCCGGGCCGCGTCCCGCGCCGGGTCTTAAGATAAAGGGACACAAGGCATGCCAAGGCGAGTACTGCAAGGGGTCTGCGTCAGCGACAAGCCGGACAAGACCGTGGTGGTCAGGGTGGAGCGCCGGATCATGCACCCGCTGTACAAGAAGTTCATCCGTCGCTCGAAGAAGTACGCCGCCCACGACGAAACCAACTCGGTCAAGATGGGCGACGTGGTGAGTATCCGGGAATGCCGGCCCCGGTCGAAGATCAAACATTGGGAGGTCGTGCCCGAAGGCGGCTGACCGCGCCTTGAAGGGACGGAACGAAGACGATGATCCAGGCGGAAACCAACTTGTACGTTGCCGACAACTCCGGGGCGCGCCGGGTGCAGTGTATCAAGGTGCTGGGCGGGTCCAAGCGCCGATACGCATCCGTGGGCGACGTCATCGTCGTCTCGGTCAAGGAGGCTATTCCGCGGGGGCGGGTCAAGAAGGGGGAGATCGTGCGGGCGGTGATCGTGCGCACGGCCAAGGATATCCGCCGTTCCGACGGCTCGGCCATCCGCTTCGACAAGAACGCGGCGGTGCTCATCGACAAGCAGGGCGAGCCCATCGGAACCCGCATCTTCGGTCCCGTGACCCGCGAGTTGCGGGCGAAGCGGTACATGAAGATCATTTCCCTTGCCCCCGAGGTGCTGTGATGGCGGGCAAGCGGAAAGTCAGGAAGGGCGACCGGGTCATCGTGCAGACGGGCAGGGACAAGGGCAAAACGGGCGAGATTCTGCGTGTGCTTACCAAGCGGGAACGGGTTGTCGTCCAGGGCGTGAATATGGTCAAGCGCCACACCCGGCCAAGCCAGACGTCGGCGGGCGGGATCGTGGAGAAAGAGGCGTCCATCCACATCTCCAACGTGGCCCACATCGATCCCAAGACCAGCCTGGCCACCCGCGTCGGCTACAGAGTCCTCGAAGACGGCCGCAAGGTCCGCTATGCGAAGCGGTCCGGCGAAGTCATCGACACGTAAAACAGGTCCACGGCCCATGGCACGCTTGCGCGAATACTACAAAAATACGGTCGTACCGGAACTCGTCAGCGAGTTCGGCTACCAGAATCCCATGCGCGTGCCGAAGCTGGAGAAGATCATCATCAACATGGGGGTTGGCGAGGCGTCCCAGGATCGCAAGAAGATCGATAGCGCGGCCAAGGAATTGGCCCTGATCACCGGGCAACGGCCGGTGATCACCAAGGCCAAGAAGTCCATCGCCACGTTCAAACTTCGCGCCGGCATGATCGTCGGCTGCAAAGTCACCCTGCGCCGGACCCGCATGTACGAGTTCCTGGACCGCCTCATCACCGTGGCGCTGCCGCGGGTCCGTGACTTTCGCGGGCTGTCCGGCAAAAGCTTCGACGGGTGCGGCAATTTCGCCCTGGGATTGCGCGAGCAGATCATCTTTCCGGAGATCGACTACGACAAGGTGGACCAGATTCGGGGCATGGACATCGTGATCTGTACCACCGCGCCCACCGACGCCGAGGCGAAGGCATTGCTCAAGGCGTTCGACATGCCCTTCCCCGGTTGATGGGCCTCAGGAGGAAAGCCAAATGGCCAAGAAAAGCGTCATCGAAAGGAACAAGAAGCGCATGCGGCTGGTCAAGAAGTATGCCGCCAAGCGGGCAGCGCTGAAGGCGATGGCAAAGGATCCCTTGCTGTCGCCGGAAGAGCACTTCAGCGCGCGCATGAAGCTGGCCGTGCTGCCGCGCAACTCCTCGCCCGTGCGGGTGCGCCTGCGCTGCGAGATCACCGGCCGCCCGCGCGGCAATTACCGCAAGTTCCGCCTGTCGCGTATCGCGCTGCGCGAGCTTGCGTCCCGGGGCCAGATCCCGGGCATGCTCAAGTCAAGCTGGTAAGGGAGAAAACACAGTGACGATGTCCGATCCCTTGAGTGACATGCTGACCCGTATCCGCAACGGTCAACGCGCGCGGAAAAGTAGTATTATCGCGCCGGCGTCCAAGCTGCGCAGCGGCGTGCTCGAGGTCCTCAAACGGGAAGGGTTCATCCGGGGATACTCGCAATACGAGATTCGACCGGGGCTGAAGGAGTTCAAGATCGAGCTCAAATATCATGAAGGCGACCCGGTCATCCGCGAGATCAGCCGCGTTTCCACCCCCGGCCGCCGGGTCTATTCCAAGATCAAGGACCTGGCGCGCATGTACGACGGCCTTGGCATCTCGATTCTGTCCACGCCGCGCGGCGTGCTGTCGGATAGCGAGGCGCGCGCCGCCAACGTCGGCGGCGAAGTGCTGTGCCAGGTGTTTTAGGGCGCCGCCATGTCACGCATCGGCAAGCATCCGGTCCCCATTCCCGACGGCGTCACGGTGGAGATCTCCGGCCGGCAGGTCACCGCCAAGGGCAAGCTCGGCGAGCTTCAGGTGACGCTGATGGAAGAGGTGGTGGTGAAGCGCGACGGCGACCAGATCGTGGTCCGGCCGCGGGACGACAGCGACCGCGCCCAACAGATGTGGGGCACGGCGCGCAGCGTCATCAACAACCTGGTCACCGGCGTCGCCGAGGGCTTCACCCGCGGCCTGGAGATCAACGGCGTCGGATACCGCGCCCAGATCCAGGGCAAGGATCTGGTGTTGCAACTCGGATTCAGCCACGAGGTGCGCTACCCGGTCCCCGAAGGCATCACCGTCCAGTGCCCGGACCAGACCCATATCTCGGTCAGCGGCGCGGACAAGCAGCGCGTCGGACAGACCGCCGCCGAGATCCGCGCGTTCAGGCCGCCGGAACCGTACAAGGGCAAGGGCATCAAGTACGCCGACGAATACATACTGCGCAAGGAAGGCAAGAAGAAATAGACCATGGCGAAGACGAAGCAGCTCTTTGCGCGCCGCGTGCGGCGCACCCGCGACAAGCTCAGGCGGCGTCTGGGCGACCGTTTGCGGCTGTCGGTGTTCCGCTCGTCCAAGCACATTTACGCCCAGGTCATCGACGACCGCCGTGGCGTCACGCTGGTGGCGGCGTCCACCCTGGAAAAGGCGCTCAAGGACCGGCTCGGCACCGGCGCCGACGTGAAGTCGGCCACCGAAGTGGGCAAGCTGATCGCCGAGCGGGCGCTGGCCGCGGGCGTCAAGGACGTGGTCTTCGACCGCGGCGGCTACAAATACCATGGCCGGCTCAAGGCCCTGGCCACGGCGGCCCGCGAAGGCGGCCTTTCGTTTTAGCGAGCTAAGGAGCGCTCATTTATGGCACGACCACCCACACACTCCAGGCAGGGCAGACAGACGGATCGCGCGGGGCGCGAGGAAACGGACCTGCTGGACAAGCTGGTCCACATCAACCGGGTTGCCAAGGTGGTGAAAGGGGGGCGCCGGTTTTCCTTCGCGGCGCTGGTGGTGGTCGGGGATGGACGCGGGCGCGTCGGGTTCGGCACCGGCAAGGCGCGCGAGGTCCCGGAGGCCATCCGCAAGGCCACCGAACGGGCCAAGCGCACCATGATCCGCGTGCCCTTGCGCGACGGCCGCACCCTTCACCATGACATGCAGGGCCGGTACGGCGCCGGCAAGGTGATAGTGCGCAGCGCGCCTCCGGGTACCGGCATCATCGCCGGCGGTCCCATGCGCGCCGTGTTCGAGACCATGGGGGTGCAGGACGTGGTCGCCAAGTCCCTCGGCACCTCCAATCCTCACAACATGATCAAGGCCACTTTCGATGCCTTGACCAACAGTATGTCGCCCAGGACCGTGGCGGCCCGGCGCGGCAAGAAGGTCAGCGAGATCGTGTCGCGCCGCAGCGGCGCCGCGGCGGAGGCGAAGGCGCAAGACCATGACCGATAAGAAGAAGGCCACGGTCAGGGTGACCCAGGTCGGAAGCCCCATCGGGCGGCGCAAGGATCAGCGGGCGACCCTGGTCGGTCTGGGGCTCAACAAGATGCACCGGACCCGGGAGTTGGAGGACACGCCGTCCGTGCGCGGCATGATCGCCAAGGTCCGCCATCTGGTGCGGGTCGAGGAAGGTTATTAGAGGCGCATTGGGCGCATTGGGCGTCGGGGGTTATCGAGACATGCGATTGAACGAGCTTCGTGATATCGCCGGCGCGCGCGTCCGGCGCAAGCGGTTGGGCCGTGGCGCCGGTTCCGGCAAGGGCGGCACGTCCGGGCGGGGCCATAAGGGCCAGAAATCGCGCAGCGGCGTTTCGCTCGCCGGGTTCGAGGGTGGCCAGATGCCGCTGTACAGGCGTCTGCCCAAACGCGGGTTCCACAATCTGTTCCGCAAGACGTACGCGGAGGTCAACCTGGGCCGCCTGCAAAAGGCCATCGATGCCGGCAAGCTCGACGCCAAAAAGCCGGTCGACGAGACGGCCTTGCGGACGGCCGGTTTGATCAATAAGTCTTTTGATGGCGTCAAGCTGTTGGCCAAGGGGGAAATCAAGGCCAAGCTGACCATCGAGGTGGCCGGCGCGTCGAAGACAGCCGTCGCCGCGGTTGAAAAGGCCGGAGGCGCGGTGATCTTCCCCCCGGCCGCTCCTGGCGCCAAGGACCAAAAGGCCGAAGGCAAGGGCAAGGCCGCCAGGAAGAAGGCCGCCAAGGAGAAGGCCGCCGGGGAGAAATCCGCCAAGGAGAAATCCGCCAAGGAGAAATCCGCCAAGGAGAAGGCCGCCAAGGAGAAATCCGCCAAGGAGAAATCCGCCAAGGAGAAATCCGCCAAGGAGAAGGCCGCCAAGGAGAAATCCGCCAAGGAGAAATCCGCCCCCCCACGGCCGCCGACAAGGGCAAAAACGACAGGTGAGTGAGTAATATGGCTTCCGTAGCCGAGCAAATTGCCGCCAACATCAACTTCGGGGCGTTCTCCAAGGCCACCGAACTGAAGAAGCGTGTCTGGTTCACGCTGCTCGCCCTGATCGTGTACCGGCTTGGCACCTACATTCCGCTGCCCGGCATCGACCCGGTGGTCCTGAAGGACATCTTCTCGCGCCAGGCGGGCGGCATCCTCGGCATGTTCGACATGTTCGCCGGGGGCGCACTCAGCCGCATGACCATCTTTGCCCTCAACATCATGCCGTACATTTCGGCGTCCATCATCATGCAGCTGATGACGGCGGTCTCGCCCCACCTTGAGGCGCTGAAGAAGGAAGGCGAGACCGGGCGCAAGAAAATCAACCAGTACACCCGCTACGGCACCGTGTTCATCACGGCGCTGCAGGCGTACGGCATCGCCGTCGGCCTCGAGGGCATGAGCTCCAGCGCCGGCCCGGCGGTCATCGGTGGTGGCTTGTTCTTCCGCTTCACCACGGTGATAACCCTCGTCGGCGGCACCCTGTTCCTGATGTGGTTGGGCGAGCAGATCACCGCCCGGGGCGTCGGCAACGGAATCTCGCTGATCATTTTCTCGGGCATCGTCGCCAACCTGCCGACGGCCCTGGCGAGCACCCTGGAATTGGGACGCACCGGGGCGCTGTCGACGGTGTTTATCGTCTTCCTGCTGGCGATGGCCGTGGGCGTGATCTTTTTCATCGTCTTCGTCGAACGGGCCCAGCGGCGCATCGTGGTCCAGTATCCGAAGCGCCAGACGGGCAACCGGATGTACGGCGGCGAGGCCTCGCACCTGCCCCTGAAGGTCAACACCGCGGGCGTCATCCCGCCCATCTTCGCCAGTTCCATCCTGTTGATGCCGATCACGGTGATCGGTTTCTCGGCGGCCGGTCAGGGGCCGGAGTGGTTGACCACGGTGACCGCCTATCTGGGACGCGGCCAACCGCTTTACCTGGCCATTTACATCGGTCTCATCGTGTTCTTCGCCTTTTTCTATACGGCGATCGTGTTCAACCCCACGGAAACGGCCGACAACCTGAAGAAATACGGCGGCTTCGTGCCCGGCATCCGCCCCGGCAAGAACACGGCGGAGTACCTGGACCGGGTGCTGACGCGGCTGACCGTGGTCGGCGCCGGGTACCTGGCCGCGGTCTGTCTCTTGCCGGAGATCCTGATCTCCCGGTATTCCGTGCCGTTCTATTTCGGCGGCACCAGCCTGCTCATCGTGGTCACCGTGACCCTGGATACCGTGTCCCAGGTGCAGTCCCATCTGCTTGCCCACCAGTACGAGGGGCTGATCAAGAAATCGAGACTGAGGGGCCGGCGGAGATGAAGCTGGTTCTTCTCGGCGCGCCGGGCGCCGGAAAGGGCACCCAGGCAAAGCGCCTGCAGGAGAAATACGACATTGTCCAGCTTTCCACCGGCGATATGCTGCGCGCCGAAATCGCCTCGGGCGGCGAAACAGGCAGAAACGCGAAGGAGTTGATGGATGCCGGTGCCCTGGTGCCAGACCAAATGATCATCGACATGATCGCGGGATGCATCGACGCGGACAACTGCGCCAACGGGTTCATCCTGGACGGCTTTCCGCGCACCACCCCCCAGGCCGAGGGCCTGGACGCCATGCTTGTCGACAAAGGGCTGAAGCTTGACCACGTGATCGAGATCAGGGTCGACGACGAGGCCATGGTCCAACGCATCACCGGCCGCTATACCTGTGCCGAGTGCGGGGCCGGATACCACGACACGTTCCAGCGGCCCAAGGTGGATGGCGTCTGCGACACCTGCGGCGGCACCCGGTTCACCCGCCGTAGCGACGACAACGCCGAGACGGTACGGGCGCGCCTCAAGGCCTACCACGAGAAAACCGCGCCGATCCTCTCCTACTACGGAAAAAAAGGCATGGTGCAGACCGTTGACGGCATGGCATCCATCGACGAGGTGACCCGGCAATTGGACCGGATCGTGGGATAGCGGGAGCGTGTTGACTTGAGGTTGATAGGTCCTATAATCGCGCCTCCTCGTCTTCCCGGCGCCCATGATTTTCGTTTAAAACCAAACGCTAAGGAGAACCTGCTTTGGCGCGAATCGCTGGCGTGAACATTCCCACCGGGAAACGGGTCGAGATCTCCCTGACCTATATCTTCGGCGTCGGCCGCACCAAGGCACGGCGGATTTGCGAGATGGTCGGCGTCCCTCATGAGCGGCGGGTCAACGAGCTCACCGACGACGAGGTCATGCGTATCCGCGAAAGCATCGACCACGACCACCAGGTGGAAGGCGACCTGCGGCGCGAGGTGGCCATGAATATCAAGCGGCTGATGGATCTGGGGTGTTACCGGGGGCTTCGGCACCGGCGCGGACTGCCGGTACGCGGCCAGCGCACCCACACCAACGCGCGTACCCGGAAGGGTCCCGCGAAGGCGATCGCCGGCAAGAAGAAAACGGCCGGTAAGCGTTAAGGAGCGGCTATGGCAAAGACATCCACGCACCGTCCGCGTCGCCGCGAACGCAAAAATATCGTCTCCGGCGTGGCGCACGTGAGCGCCACGTTCAACAACACCATGATCACCATTACCGATGCCCAGGGCAACGTCATCGCCTGGTCGTCGGCGGGCAGCCAGGGGTTCAAGGGATCACGCAAATCAACCCCGTATGCGGCCCAGATGGCCGGCGAGAGCGCCGGCCGCAAGGCCATGGAACACGGTATGAAGACCTTGGAAGTGGAGGTGAAGGGGCCGGGTTCGGGCCGCGAATCCGCATTGCGCGCATTGCAGGCGGTCGGATTCACCATTACCGCCATCCGCGACGTGACGGCGATCCCCCACAACGGCTGTCGCCCGCGGAAGCGCCGGCGTGTGTAGGCCGGCTTGACGATTCCCTGATCTTTCGGGCCCGTGAGCGGGCCGGGATTTCCGCGAAAACACCGTGTCCGAAGGATTGTCATTCAACATGCTGGGCGAAAGGTCTCTTTCGTGATTCAGAAAAATTGGCAGGAACTCATTAAACCCACCAAACTCGACGTGGTGGGAGGCACCGATCCCACGCGCACGGCCACCATCGTCGCCGAGCCGTTGGAGCGGGGCTTCGGCCTGACCCTGGGCAACGCCCTGAGAAGGATCTTGTTGTCCACACTTCAGGGAGCGGCCGTGACGTCGGTACAGATCGACGGCGTGCTGCATGAATTTTCGTCCATTCCCGGTGTGCGCGAGGACGTCACCGACATCGTGCTCAACGTCAAGTCCATGGGGCTGCGCGCCCACGGCGACGGGTCCAAGCGGATGATCCTGAAGGCCGACGGGCCGGGCGAGGTGACGGCGGGCATGATCGAGACCGGTCCCGACGTCGAGATCATGGATCCGGACCTGGTCATCTGTACCCTCGACCAGGGGGCGAAAATCTCCATGGAGCTGACGGTGGAGACCGGCAAGGGCTACATGGCGGCGTCGCAAAGCCGCCCCGAGGATTCGCCCATCGGGCTGATTCCCGTGGATGCGGTGTTCTCTCCCGTGCGCAAGGTCGCCTACCGGGTGGAGAACACCCGTGTCGGCCAGGTCACGGACCACGACAAGCTGTCGCTGGATGTCACCACCAACGGCTCGGTGACGCCGGAAGACGCGGTCGCGCTGGCGGCCAGAATCCTCCAGGACCAGATGGACCTTTTCATCAACTTCGAGGAGCCGCAGGCGGCGGAAGAGGCGGAAAAGACGGAAGAGCTGCCCTTCAACAAGAACCTGCTGCGCAAGGTGGACGAGCTGGAACTGTCGGTGCGCTCGGCCAACTGTCTCAAGAACGACAACATTATCTATATCGGCGATCTGGTCCAGAAAACCGAGGCCGACATGTTGCGCACGCCCAACTTCGGCCGCAAGTCCCTGAACGAGATCAAGGAGGTGCTTGCCCAGATGGGTCTGCACCTGGGCATGGATATTCCGAACTGGCCGCCGGAAAATATCGAGGAACTGGCCAAGAAGCTGGAAGACCCGTTTTGACCAGCTGGCGGCGCCACCCCGGCGCCGCCGCGAGCGGGCGGTAAGGAGATCCTGAGATGCGTCACCGCCGTAGCGGCCGCAAGCTGAACCGTACGAGCAGCCACCGCAAGGCCATGTTCGCCAACATGGCGGTGGCGCTCTTGAAGCACGAGCAGATCAGGACCACCCTGCCCAAGGCCAAGGATCTGCGCCGGGTGACCGACAGGATGATCACGCTCGGCAAGCGCGGCAACCTGCACGCCCGCCGCCGGGCCCTCGCCACCCTTCAAGATACCCAACTGGTGGGCAAGCTGTTCGGCACCCTGGCCGAGCGCTACAAGGAGCGCAACGGGGGGTACACCCGGGTGCTCAGGGACGGCTTCCGCTATGGCGACAGCGCGCCCATGGCCGTCATCGAGCTGGTCGACCGGAATCCCGAGGCCAAGGGCGCCGAGGACAAGGCCCGCACCGCCGCCGAGGCCGCCGCCGAGGCGAAGGAAGCCGACTAACGCGCCCGCCCGCCGCCCGCTCGGGCCATCCACACCGGCGGGGCCCGGCGTCCCGTATGGCAGCCGCGACGGCTGCCTTTTGCATTTCTGTAATGCTAATACCAAGGGGCGCTGATCATGACCCGACGAGCCGGCTTACCAAGGTTTTCGGCTAAGCGTGCGCTGTGGCGATGCGGGGCATCGCGAAGCGTGCGCAACGCCGTCCGAAAGCCTTGGTAA
>JADFHR010000063.1 GCA_022567015.1 Pseudomonadota bacterium | reverse complement strand
TTTATGAGTACGCGCCGCTAACGCCGAAGGTCGCTTTCCAGCATCAGCACCACCTCCTTGTCGGCGAGGCGCCGGCGGTACACCTGGAGGTTCTCGAGGACCCGCTGGATGTAATTGCGGGTCTCGTCGAAGGGTATCATCTCGATCCAGTCGATGACATCGACCGACCCGTCGCGGGGGTCCCCGTTGTTGCGTATCCATCTGTTGGTCTGCGACGGGCCCGCGTTGTATGCGGCCAGGGCGAGCACATAGGACCCGTCGTACTTTTTCACCAGGCCGGCGATGTACGCCTGGCCTAGCCTCAGGTTGTAACGGGAATCCGAGGTCAGGCGGCTGCGCGAATAGCGCACCTTGAGTCGCCGCGCCACCGTGTAGGCGGTGTGGGGCAGCAACTGCATGAGCCCGCGGGCGCCGGCGCCGCTGGTGGCCCTGGGGTTGAAGGCGCTCTCCTGGCGCACCATGGCCAGCACCAGGGGCGCCTCGATGGCGGATTTTCCGGAACCGCCGGCAAGCGCCGGGGCCTTCAACAGGGGATACGCCGCCTGGACCAGGGTGCGGCCGGCGCGGCCGGCCTTCTTGGCCACGGCGATGGCCAGGTCGGGCCGGCCGTGGGCCCGCGCCAGCACCGCCGTCATCGCCCGCCAGCCGGGCGCGTCCTTGGCGTTGCCCAGGCCCAGCACAAAGGGCCTGAGCTCGTCCCTCCTGTCCAGCTGGCTCAGAATCCGCACCACCCGCGCCAACTCGTGCCCCTCGAAGGCGTCCACCTCGGACGCATCGGGCTCGGGCTCGGGCGGCAGTTCAAGGCCGCGTCCGGGGCGCAGGCGCGCCGCCGCCAGTTGGCCGTAATACGCGGTCGGGTGGCCGGCGGCGGTGCGGTACCAGGAATCGGCCAGTTCGGGTTCGCCCATGGCCTGGGCGGCGCGGCCCGCCCAATAGGCCCCGCGGGCGCGGCTCACGGGGTATCTCACGGCATCGAACATGGCCGCGAAGTGGTCCAGGGCGGCCTTGCCTTCCTCGAGAAAGCGCAAGGCGATCCAGCCGGCCAGCCACTCGGCCTCGGCGAAATCCGCGCCATGGCTGAGACCGTGTTCCCGGGCGATCACGTAGGCGTCCGAAATAAAGCCTTTTTGCAGGGCGCGGCGGACCAGGATGGCGCGCTCGGTCCACCATTTCTCCGGATGCACCACGTCGCGCGGCAGGTCGACGAGCAGCTCGCGGGCGGAATCGTCGCGGCCCTTGCGCCGGCGCCACCGCAGGCGCTCGTAAACCAGGCCCGGATGATCCTTCAAGTCGGCGGGGACCCGGGCGATGGCCCGATCCACGTTGCCCAGCCTCTTTCTCAGCAGAAGCCGGGCCTCGGCCAGGGCCCGCTGGCGGGGGTTGACCTTGCGCAGCATGCGGCGCACCGGCCAATAGCGGCCCTCCCACAACAGCCGGTCCAGCCGCCGCACGTGGTCCTCGCTGGTCAGCAGGGCGCGGTACCGCTTGTAGAAGCCCCGTTCCTGGCGCTTGCCGAAATTTCCATAGATCCATGACTTGCGCAGGACGGCCCGGGCCTTTTCCTTTTCGCCGGCGGCGAGGAGGGCGGCGCCGTAGCGCACCTGGCCGTCGACGCTCACCGGCTCGCGGGTGCGGAACCATGAAAGCACTTCGTCGGTGGGGGTCTTGACGCCCATGGACTCCTCGGCCCGGCGCCGCAGGGTCTTTTGGTAGGGCCAGTCCGGATTGTCGGCAATGAAGTCCGCGATGTCCCGGAACGAAGCGTCGGTGTTCTGGCGGGTGAAGTCCAGCCAGCGGATGATCTTGACCACCAGGGGATCGGTGATCCGGGCGGTGAGACGCCGGGCGCGCTTCCAGTTGTCCCTGTCGATGGCCTTGAAGGCGGCCTTCGCCGCCCGCGCCTCGGCGGGCGTCAGCACGTCCGTCCGCGCCTGTGCCAACCCGGGGAGGATCACCACCAAGCCGACGAGGACGGCGACCTGCATGCGTTTCAACAAACGTCCTGTCTCCCGCCTCGCCAACGGCATGCGTGTTTCCGCTAAGCTGAAATGTAGGGGGCGCGAACCGCCGCCACAAGGCGGGTCGGCGGGACAGGCCGGCGTCTCCTTTCCGGCCCGGCTTGCCTGGGTGCGTTTTTTGAGAGTATGGTCGCCGCTCACGCAGACCCAAACCACGGGAGGAAGGCATGTTCAAGGGGTCCTTTGTCGCCCTGATCACGCCGTTCAAGGACACCATGGTGGACGAGCCCGCCTTCCAGTCCCTCGTCGAATGGCACATCCAACAGGGCACCGACGGGTTGGTTCCGTGCGGAACCACCGGCGAATCGCCGACGCTCACCCACGCCGAGCACATGCGTGTCACCGAGTTGTGCATCGAGGTGGCGCGCGGCAAGGTGCCGGTCGTCGCCGGCACCGGCTCCAACTCCACCGAAGAGGCGATCCAGCTCACCTGCCACGCCAAGAAGGCCGGCGCCGACGCGGCCCTGGTGGTGACACCGTATTACAACAAACCGACCCAGGAAGGACTCTATCTGCACTACAAGGCCATCCACGACGCGGCCGGCATGCCGATCCTCATTTACAACATTCCCGGGCGCAGCATCGTCGACATGTCGGTGGAAACCATGGCGCAACTGGCCAAGCTGCCCAACGTGATCGGCGTCAAGGACGCGACCAGCGACCTCGCCCGGCCCATAGAGACCCGCATGGCCATCGGGCCCGAGTTCTGTCAGATGAGCGGCGAGGACGCGACCGTGGTTCCGTTCCTGGCCGGCGGCGGCCATGGCTGCATCTCGGTGACCGCCAACATCGCGCCCAGGATGTGCGCCGACCTGCACAAGGCCTGGCGGGAGAGGGACCTGGATACGGTCATGAGGTTGCAGGACACCCTGATGGCCGTGCATCTGGCCATGTTCTGCGAAACCAGCCCGGCCCCGGTGAAATACGCCGCCGCCCTGCTCGGCAAGTGCCTGCCCGAGGTCAGGCTGCCGATGTGCGAAATCTCCGACCCCAGCAAGGCGCAGGTCAAGGCCGCCCTGACCGGGGCCGGCCTGCTCTGACCCGTAACCCAGTATAGGCATTGGGCCGATGGCGCGCAGGAAAGGCCGCGGCACCGTGGTGGCGCAGAACCGCAAGGCGCGCCACGACTACGCCATCGAGGAAACCTTCGAAGCGGGCATCGTGCTCACCGGCACCGAGGTGAAGTCCCTGCGCCAGGGCCGCGCCGCCATCACCGAGGCCTATGCCGGCGAGCAGGGGGGGGAGCTGTTCCTGCTCAACGCCCACATCCCCGAGTACACGGCGGCCAGCCGCTTCAACCACGAGCCCCGGCGGCCGCGCAAGCTTCTGTTGCACCGGCGCGAGATCGCCAAATTGATCGCCGCGGTGCAGCGCAAGGGCATGACCGTGGTCCCGCTTTCCGTCTACTTCACCGCCACCGGCCTGGCCAAGGTGGAACTGGCCCTGGCGCGCGGCAAGCGCACCTATGACAAGCGCATCGCCGTCAAGGAGCGTGATTGGAAGCGCCAGAAGGCGAGGCTGTTGCGCGACAGAGGCTGAAGGCGGCGGGCGGCGCCGGAAAGGGCGGCGTGGACGCGCCGGACTAGCGACGCTTGTACTGCTCGGCGCCGAAAAGGATGGAACGCGCTTTCTCGTCCATCTCGCCCGGCGGCCGGCGGCGGTCGGCCAGCACCTGAAGGCCCTTGTGCACCGCCGGGCGGTCGCCGATGGCCTCGAACCAGCGTTTCACGTTGGCGAAGTCCTCGAGCTTCTGCCCCTGGCGTTCGTAGGACCGGATCCAGGGAAAACAGGCGATGTCGGCGATGGAGTAGTCGCCGGCCAGGTATTCGCTGTCGCCGAGCCGGCGGTCCATCACGCCGTAGAGGCGCCCGGTTTCGTTGGTGTAGCGGTCGATGGCATAGGGCAGGGGTTCCGGGGCGTACTGGCGGAAGTGATGGGCCTGGCCCAGCATGGGGCCGATGCCGCCCATCTGGAACATCAGCCACTGGATGACCCGGTAGCGCCCGGCGACGGCGGACGGCATGAAGCGGCCGGTCTTTTCCGCCAGGTACATGAGAATGGCGCCCGATTCGAACAGGGCGTACGGGCCGCCGTCCGGCCCGTCGTGGTCGACGATGGCGGGCATCTTGTTGTTGGGGCTGATTTTCAGGAACTCGGGCTCGAACTGGTCGCCCTTGGAAATATCGACCGGGATGACGGTATAGGGCAGGCCGGTTTCCTCGAGCATGATGGAAACCTTGAACCCGTTGGGCGTGGGCCAAGTATGGAGATCGATCATTTTACGTGTTCCCTCGGTCGATGGTCCTGGGCGGCGCCAACTCCGTCCCCGGGAGCCGCGGGGGCGTCTCCCGCATAATGTTGCCGGAGGGACACCCCCCGTGTCCCCCCGGGGGCCGCGGGGGCGTCCCCCGCATAACGTTGCCGGGGGGGACACCCCCCGTGTCCCCCCGGGGCCCGGTTTTGGGGATGTCCGCCGCCCCCATGATAGCACCGATTTGAAACGGGGCTCCGTTTGGGGGTGAAATCGGCCGCCGGCGCGCTTACGTGGCCCGTTGCCGGTGGTCGCGCGCCACCTGCGTATCGTATGGCCGTTTCAGGCGCCACGGCGTCGATCATCGGCGCGGAGGATAATCCATGGCAAAGCCGCTGCTTCACCTGGTGTTTGGCGGCGAAGTGAAGGATTCGCGGGGGATGGAGTTCACCGACGTCGACACCCTGGACGTGGTCGGCATCTTTCCCAACTACCAGACGGCGCTGGACGCCTGGCGCGGCGCCAGCCAGGCCCATGTGGACGAGGCCCACGTCAAATACGTCATCGTGCATCTGCACCGGACGCTAGATCCGGAAAAGGAGGAGCATGGGTGACGCCCGTTCCTCCGCCCTCCACGCTCCTGATCTGATTGCCGAGGAAGCGCGGGTAAGCCCAAGACAATAAATCAGGATTCCCTGTCCACGCAGTACTCGCTGGCCTCGAGAAAGCGGTCCTGCAGTTCGCCGTATTCGCGGGCCACGGGGAACCGGGGAAACTCGCGCGCCACGTTGTCCGGGGGGCGGAACAGGATCCCCGTGTCGGCCTCTTTCAACATGCCGGTGTCGTTATAGGAATCGCCGGCGGCGAAGACCTTGAAATTCAGGCCCCGGAACGCCGCCACGGCCTGGACCTTGTGGTCCCGCATGCGCAGGCGGTAATCGACCACCCGGCCGCCGCCATCCACCTGGAGGCGGTGGCAAAACAGGGTCGGCCAGCCGAGCTGGCGCATGATCGGGTGGGCGAACTCGTAGAACGTGTCCGAAAGAATCACCACCTGGAATCGCCGGCGCAGCCAGTCGATGAATTCCTGCGCCCCCTCCAGCGGCCCCACGGCGTCCGCGGCCGCCTGGACATCGGGCAGCCCCAGGCCGTGCTCTTCGAGGATACGCAGGCGTTGGCGCATCAGTGCGTCGTAGTCGGGAACCTCGCGGGTGGTGGCGCGCAGGGCCTCGATGCCCGTGCGTTCGGCCAGGCTGATCCAGATTTCCGGAATGAGGACCCCTTCCAGGTCGAGGCAGACGATCTCCACACCCGTTCTCCCATTTTTCCTGGATATGCCTGCACGGGTATAGCAAGCGGAGCCGAGGCGCGGCAAACGCCAAATTTCAGGCGCCCAGCATCGGCGCCATTTGCTCGAACACGGCGTGGAACATGGCCTCGGTGAGCCTGCCGGTATTGGTGTTGTAGCGCGAGCAGTGGTAACTGTCGGCCAGCACCAGGCCGCACCCCAGGCGGTGCAAGGCGCCGTGGCGGAAGGGCCGGGCGCTTTTCTTCTCGCCCAGCGCCGCCACCACGGCGCCGTGGGCGACGACGCCGAGGGCGAGGACGACCTTGAGGCGGCGAAGGGCGCCGATCTCGCCGGCCAGAAACGGGCGGCAGGCCGCGACCTCCGGGCCCGTGGGCCTGTTTTCCGGCGGCACGCAGCGGACGGCGTTGGTGATGCGGCAGCCGACCAGGCGGAGCCCGTCGTCGGCCCTGGCCCCGTAGGTCCCTTCGGCCAATCCGAACGCGAGCAAGGTGGCGAACAGCAGGTCGCCGGCGACATCGCCGGTAAAGGGGCGGCCCGTGCGGTTGGCGCCGCGCAGCCCCGGCGCCAGCCCGACGATGAGCAAGGCCACATCGGCCCCGCCGCCGGCGCCGTCCGGGGCGAAGGCGGAAACCGGCGCATTATGCCACCCGGAATGGGCGGCCCGGTTGGCCCGGCGGTAGTCGACCAGTCGCGCACACCGCGGACAATCCCGCCCGGGGGCCGCGGGGGCGTCCCCCGCATAACGTTGCCGGGGGGACACCCCCCGTGACCCCCCGGGGGCCGCAAGGGCGTCCCCCGCATTTCGTTGACGGGGGGATGACACCTCCTGTGTCCCCCCGGGGTCCGCGGGGACGGAACGCACGACCTCTACGCCGTCTCCAGGTGGATCTCGGAATCGGACGGCATCTGGTCGTCCTCGTCCTGGTCCTCGTCCCGGTGCGCGTCTTCGCGGTCCCTGATACGGGCGATATCGGGCTGCAGGTCCTGCAATTCCATGAAGTAGTCGGCCTGACGCCGCAACTCGTCGGCCACCATGGGCGGCTGCGACCGCACGGTGCTGACGACGCTCACCCGGACGCCCTTGCGCTGAACGGCTTCGACCAACCGGCGGAAGTCGCCGTCGCCGGAAAAGATCACGATGTGATCCAGGCGCTCGGCCATCTCCATCACGTCGATGGCCAGCTCGATGTCCATGTTGCCCTTGATCTTGCGCCGGCCCTTGGAATCCGTGAATTCCTTGGTCGGCTTGGTGACCATGGTATACCCGTTGTAGTCCAGCCAGTCGACCAGCGGACGTATGGGCGAGTATTCCTGTTCCTCCATGAGGGCGGTGTAATAGAAGGCGCGGATCAGGCGCCCTTTGCCGGAGAAATAATCGAGAAGCCGCTTGTAGTCGATGTCGAAGGCCAGGGCGCGGGCCGCGGCGTACAGATTGGACCCGTCAATGAACAGCCCTATGCGTTCCTCGGGATAAAAGGTCATCGGTAAAGTCCTTTTTCTTCATATGCTTGTGCCCACTATATCGATCGGTTCGGAATGGCGGCGCCACGTAATTGGGGTTGCCCGGGCGCCACGGGCGGCGAAAACGCCATACCCCCAATAGGTAAGGTTATCAACGCATGGGCGCAAGCAAAGAATCGGACAAAAACGCTTTGATTTTCATCGGCATAGGCGCCAACCTGCCCAGCCCCCGCCACGGTCCGCCGCGGAGCACCTGCGAGGCCGCGCTCACCGCCATGACCGAGGCGGGACTCGAAATCGTGGGGCGCTCGCGCTGGTACCGAAGCGCCCCGATGCCGGTGTCCCGGCAGCCCTGGTACGTGAACGGCGTGGCACAGGTGGCCTCGGCGTCGACGCCGGCCGGGTTGCTGGAACTCCTGCTCGGGATCGAGGCCCAATTCGGGCGCCGGCGCCGCGAGCCCAACGCGCCGCGCATCCTCGACCTCGATCTTCTCGCCTTCGGCGACCTGGTGACCGGTCTCGCCGACGGGGTTCTGGTGCCTCATCCCCGCATGCATGAACGCGCCTTTGTCCTGCTGCCGCTGAGGGAACTGGCGCCCGGGTGGCGCCATCCGGTTTCCGGCCTGGGTGTCGGGGACCTCATTGCCGCCCTGCCGCCGGGCCAGGTCGCCGAACCCATGGACGGGGCGCCGACACCCCCCGCGAGCGCCAAGCGCCGGGGCTGACGGCGCGATTGCGTGGGAACGGCCCGGCGTCGAAAGCCGGCGGGGGCCGCGGGGGCGTCCCCCGCATTTCGTTACCGGGGGGACACCCCCCGTGTCCCCCCGGGGGCCGATTGGGGTCGATTCTCCGCCTAAACGTCTTGCCTTATGTTGCTGTGCAACATATATAACTTGCGCTTTTCCAGCGTCCTTTCACCGTCTTTGGAGACGTCGCAATGGCCCGAGTAACGGTTGAAGACTGTGTAACCAAGATTCCAAACCGCTTTGAGCTGGTCATGATGGCCGCGCAGCGGGCACGCAGCATTGCGGCCGGCGCGGAACTGACCCTCGACCGCGACAACGACAAGAACCCGGTGGTCGCCCTGCGCGAAATCGCCGATGAGACCATCGACCTCGATGATCTCAGGGAGGGGCTCATCAAGAGCCTGCAGAAACACGTCGAGATGGACGAACCCGAAGAGGACGATGTCGACCTCATCGCCGTCCAGCAGGCGGCCATCGTGGAAACCGGCGAGACGCCGGCGCCGCCGGCGCCGCCGGCGGTGGACATCCCCCATGCCGGCATGGCCTTCGAGGACGACGCCGACGCCGTGAAAGAAGACGAAGGTATCCAGCCGGAGGCGCCGTCGGAGAACGTCGCTGGGGAGGCCCCCATGGGCGCCGGCGAGGAAAGGACGGAGCCCAAGGAGGCCCCCACGGGCGCCGGCGAGGAAAGGACGGAGCCCAAGGAGGCCCCCACGGGCGCCGGCGAGGAAAGGACGGAGCCCAAGGAGGCCTGAGGCCGTGCGGCGGCGCACCGAGGGCCGCGCCGCACCCCGTTGCCTGTCGCCCGGCCCCTGTGTATCGGTTGATGGACGGCAGGGGCGGACATGATCCGGCAGTTCGAATTGCTCGAACAGGTCAAGGCGTACGATCCAGGCGCCGACGAGGACGCCCTTAACCGCGCCTATGTTTTCGCCATGAAGGCCCACGGCGTGCAGAAGCGGGCCTCGGGCGATCCCTATTTCTCCCATCCCCTGGAGGTGGCGGGGATTCTGACCAAGTATAAGCTGGACTCCGCATCCATCGTCACGGCGCTCCTCCACGACACCATCGAGGACACCCCGGCCACCCTGGAGGACATCGAACACCACTTCGGCAAGGAGGTGGCGCGCCTGGTGAACGGCGTCACCAAGCTGACCCGCATCGAGCTGCAGTCGGACCACGCGACCCAGGCCGAGAACTTCCGCAAGCTGGTCCTGGCCATGTCCGAAGACATCCGGGTCCTGCTGGTCAAACTGGCCGACCGCCTGCACAACATGCGCACCCTTCACCACATCGAAGAGCCTGAGAAGCGGCGGCGGATCGCCACCGAGACCATGGACATCTATGCGCCGCTGGCCGAGCGCATCGGCATGCAGGAAATGAAAAACGAGCTCGAGGACCTGGCCTTCGCCGAGATCAACCCCGATGTCCGCGATTCCATCCTGGCACGCCTGGATTTCCTGCGTAAACAGGGCGGCGACCTGGTGGCGCGCATCATCACGCAACTGGGGGCCACCCTGGCCGAAGCCGGGATCAAGGCCGCGGTGGTGGGGCGCGAGAAGACGCCGTACTCGGTGTGGCGCAAGATGTGGCACCAGGAAGTGGGCTTCGAGCGGCTCTCGGACATCATGGGTTTCCGCGTGATCGTCGACTCCGTGGAGGAGTGTTACCGAACGCTGGGTGTGGTCCACAGCGCCTACGCGGTGGTCCCGGATCGCTTCAAGGATTACATCAGCACGCCCAAACCCAACGGCTACCGCTCCCTGCATACGGGCGTGTTCGGGCCCGAACGGCAGCGCATCGAAATGCAGATCCGCACCCGCGAGATGCACGAGGTCGCGGAACACGGCGTCGCCGCGCACTGGATCTACAAGCAGGGCGCAGGCAGGACGGACGGGCGCCAATACCGCTGGATACGGGAGCTTCTGGACATCCTGGAAACCGCCGCGGGACCCGAGGAATTCCTCGAACACACCAAGCTGGAGATGTTCCGGGACCAGGTGTTCTGCTTCACGCCCAGGGGCGACCTGATCAACCTGCCGCGGGGGGCGACCGCGGTCGACTTTGCCTACGCCGTCCACTCCGAAGTCGGGGACAATTGCGTCGGCGCCAAGATCAACGGGCGCATGATGCCCCTGCGCACCCAACTCGGGAACGGCGACCAGGTGGAGATCATCACCTCGAAGGCGCAGACGCCGTCGCCCACCTGGGAGCGTTTCGTGGTCACCGGCAAGGCGCGCTCGCGCATCCGCCGCTTCATCCGCTCCAAAGAGCGCGACCAGTACGTGCAGTTGGGGCGCGCCATTCTTGACCGGGCGTTCCGTGAAGAGGGATACGAGTTCTCGAACAAGGCCCTGGAGGGGGTTCTGAAGGTGTTCAAGATGGGCGACGCGGATGACCTGTGCGCCGATGTGGGCGCCGGCCATCACACCGGCCGCGACGTGGTGGAGGCCGTCTTTCCCGGCACCAGGAAAAAGAAGGGCAAGGACGAAAAGGTGGTGCCCTTGGCCAGCGCCCGAACCCGCAAGGCGAAAAAGAAGGGCAAGGGCGCCGCCATACCCATCAAGGGCCTCATCCCCGGCATGGCGATGCATTTCGCCATGTGCTGCTATCCGCTGCCGGGCGATCGCATCGTCGGCATCGTCACCACGGGAAAGGGGGTGACCATCCACACGATCGACTGCGAGACCCTTGAAAGCCAAGCGGAAACGCCCGAGCGCTGGCTTGACGTCGCCTGGGAGATGGACAGCGACTCCCTCGATGTCCATGTGGCCCGGGTTTACCTGACGGTCCTCAACGAGCCGGGCAGCCTGGGAAACCTGTCCACGGTGATCGCCAAGAACGAAGGCAACATCAGCAACCTCAAGATCACCGAGCGTTCGCGCGAGTTTTTCGACATGGTGATCGATATCGAGGTCCGCGATGTGAAGCACCTGACCAACATCATCGCGGCGCTCAGGGCCACCCCTGTCATCAACTCGGTGGAACGGGCACGGGGCTAGCGATTCCCCCGATCCTGGTAATACCAACCCCTGAACGACGCGACGTGATTCCCTTCTCCGCGAGCCGCGGATTGCCTTATATTCGCCCCATGTTTCGGCGCAGACTCAAGATGTCCGTGCCCGGGCGGTTGCGGGAATTCCTATGGCCGCGCTCGGGGTGGGAACGCTCGGCGAAGTACATCCTCCACCGGGTCGCACGTCTTCCGGGCACGCCCTACGCCATTGCCGGAGGGTTCGCCTGCGGCGCCGCCATTTCGTTCACGCCCTTCGTCGGCCTGCATATCGTTCTCGCGGCGCTGCTCGCCTGGAGTATCCGGACCAACATCATCTCCTCGGCCATCGGCACGGTGGTCGGGAACCCATGGACGTTTCCCTTCATTTGGGTTTGGATTTATGAGCTCGGACACTGGATGGGCGTCGGCACGGGCGGCCACGCTACGGAAAATCTGGATTTCATCGGCCTTTTCGGGAAAATGCTGGAAGCGGTGCTGCGCCTGGATGCGGGCTACCTGTTCGAAACGGCGTGGCCCGTCTTTTTGCCGATGTTGGCGGGCGGCATCCCGACGGCCCTTGTCATGTGGCTCGCCTTCTATGTGCCGTTGAAGCCCGTGATCGCGAGCCATCAGAGACGCCGCCGGGCCCGCCGCGACCGCCGGCGACTGCGGCGTCAGGCGAAGGAGATGGAGAGCCAACGATGAAACGCACCCTGCGCCTGGGCGTGAACATCGATCACGTGGCGACCATCCGAAATGCCCGCGACGGCCGCCACCCGGATCCGGTGCGCGCCGCCAGGCTGGCGGTCGGGGCGGGCGCCGACGGCATCACGGCGCACCTGCGCGAAGACCGCCGCCACATCTCCGATCACGACATCACGCGGCTCAGCGAAGAGATCGAGGTTCCCCTGAACCTGGAAATGGCGGCCACCCGGGAAATGCTCGACATCGCCCTGCGCCACAGGCCCCATGCGGCCTGCATCGTTCCCGAAAAGCGCCAGGAACGCACCACCGAGGGCGGCCTCGACGTGGTCGCCGGACGCGCCCATCTGGCGCCCTTCGTCGACGCGCTAAGGGCGGCGGGAATCCGCGTTTCCTTCTTCGTCGAACCCGACCTTGTGCAGTTGGATGCCGCCGTGGAGCTTGGGGCGCCGGTGGTCGAGCTGCATACCGGCGCCTACTGCGAGGCGGACGGCGGCGCGCGCGAGCGCGAGCTCGCCCGCATCGTCGAGGCCGCCGCCCATGCCGAGACCGTGGGCCTGGAATGCCACGCCGGCCACGGCCTGACCTACGAGTCCGTGGTGCCGATCGTGGCCATCTCCACCATCGTCGAGCTCAACATCGGCCATTTCCTGATCGGCGAGGCCATCTTCGGCGGCCTGGAAAGCAGCATCAAGCGCATGCGGGCGCTCATGGACAGGACCCGCGCCGAGGCCGTTGGCGCCCCTTCCGCATGAGCCCGGCGAAGAAACAGGGCCCCGCACAATGATCATCGGCATCGGCACCGACCTCCTGGACATCCGCCGCATCGAGCGCACCCTGAAGCGGTTCGGAGAGCGCTTCGTCGCCCGCATCTTCACCGAAACCGAACGCGCCCGGGCTTACGGGCGGGTGAACCCGGCGGCGGCATTTGCCCAGCGCTACGCGGCCAAGGAAGCCTGCGCCAAGGCCCTGGGCACGGGGCTCCGCCAGGGCGTCTACTGGCGCGACATGGCCGTCGAGGACCTGCCCAGCGGCAAACCGCTGATGGTCCTCACCGGCGGCGCCCGAAAGCGACTGGATGCCTTGACCCCCCCCGGCATGAAGGCCCAGGTCGACGTGACCCTGAGCGACGAATATCCCATGGCCCAGGCGATGGTCGTGATTTCGGCCGTGCCTGCGGCGTAATCCATGGCGGCCGCCGGGCAAGCGCCTTGACAGGGGTGGCGCGGGCTGGCTTGATCTGCCAGCCCACGGAACGTGGTGTAACGCCAAATCTTACTTAAACACAATAGGTTATACGGTTATCTTAATGAAACGAAAAAAGTATAGTGGGCTCCGGGAAACAATTACCACGGTGGTCTATGCGGTGCTCATCGCCGTCGTCGTCAGGACCGCGGCCTACGAGCCCTTCAACATCCCCTCCGGATCGATGATTCCGACTCTTCTGGTGGGCGATTATCTGTTTGTCTCCAAGTTCTCGTATGGCTACAGCAGATATTCGTTGCCCTTCAGCCTGCCGCTGATACCGGGGCGGATATTCTTTAGCGAACCCGATGTGGAGCGCGGCGACGTGGCCGTCTTCAAGCTTCCCACCGACAACAAGACCGACTACATCAAACGAATCGTCGGCCTTCCCGGGGACAGGATCCAGGTGGTGAACGGCATACTGCACATCAACGGCCAGGCCGTGAAACGCGAACGGGTCGACGACTTCATCGTCCGCGACGCCTTCGGCAACATCCGGCGCATCCGCCGATTCATCGAGACCCTGCCCAACGGACGCAGCCACGCCATCCTGGAAGAGAACGGGGATCACGGCCCTTCCGACAACACCAAGGTGTACACCGTGCCCGAGGGCCATTATTTCGCCATGGGGGACAACCGCGACAATTCCCTGGACAGCCGGTTCATCGGGTTCGTGCCGGCGGAAAACCTTGTCGGACGCGCCGAATTCCTTTTCTTTTCCGTCGACGGCGCCGGGTGGAAGTTCTGGAAGTGGGCCCAATCGGTCCGTTTTGACCGCATGTTCGAGGGTATCGGGTAATACCAAGGATCGCTGATCATGACCCATAGAGACGGCTTACCAAGGTTTTCGGCCCTAAGCGTGCGCTGTGGCGATGCGGGGCATCGCGAAGGGTGCGCGACGCCGTCCGAAAGCCTTGGTAAGCCGCCGTTGCGGTCGCGTATGCGGCCCGTCGGAGGGCGTCGAAAAGTTTTGACGATGCACCGCATCGCCTGCAACTTTCCTCCTGCCCGACGAGCC
>JADFHR010000254.1 GCA_022567015.1 Pseudomonadota bacterium | reverse complement strand
GCGCACGCTCCTAGCCGAAAGCCTTGGTAAGCCGTCTCTATGGGTCATGATCAGTGACCCTTGGTATTAGGGCCGAAAACCTTGGTAAGCCGGCTCGTCGGGTCATGATCAGCGACCCTTGGTATTACCCCTCCTCCTCCCGGTCTCCCGGGTTGCCGGGCCCTTCGCGGCCCGGCTTTTTTTTGGCCGTTCGCCGCCGCCTGGAGGCGGGCGGGGGCCGGGCGCAAAAAATAGACCCCGTCCGGGGAGGGCGGGGTCGAGTCCAACCGGGTATCGGTGAGGGCACATGTGGCAGGGGTTCGTCACCCATCCTTCCGATCGGCCGCGGCGGGTTTAGACTCTGTCGCGCCCGGCGCTCGGGTTATTTGCCCTCCCCCGCATCCGGTGTGTTGGCCGGGCGGACCGGTGCGGACGGCCCGGCATCGGCCGGGGTTCGCGCGTCGCCTTTGCCCCTGCCGGCGGGCCGGCCGAAGCCCCTGCCGGCGGGCCGGCCAAAGCCCCTGCCGGCGGGCCGGCCAAAGCCCAAGGTCCAGCCGAGATCGTACCCGGACCGGGCGTCCTTTCTGTCGGCGTCGGAATTCCAGCCGGAATAGTCGCCCAGTTCCGCGTCCTCTTTGTCGATGTCATAGGTCCCGCTGTCCGTCTGCTCGGCGAACGCCCAGGCGGCCGGGGACGCAACGGCAAGGCCAAGAAACACGGCCAGGACCGCAGGCGCGATGGTGCTCTTAATCGCGATGGTCATTGTACAATCCGTTCCGCTCCGGGGCGTGGCCTCGTTGCCGACCGAGCGAGGAACGGCGCTTTGCGGGGACTAGTGGGGATCCGAAAGCGCCGCTCCTCTCCCCGGGGCCCCGGGTCTTCACGAGGCCTCGGGACCCCGTCCCGGGCCACGTTCGCATCCCATCGGGCAGCGCCATTCTGCTCGACCATCCCGTCAACGGCCGTCCGGTATTCCGGGCCGCGATATGGCCTTTCCATTTCCCTCCCGCGGGCACCAACGTTCCCGATCCGCGGAGTCCGGCGGCGGGGGTCTTCACGGTTTTCACGCTGCCTGTCATGAACCCGTACTCCATCTCCATGCCTTTCCGTGGGCGGCCAAGGTCCGGGGGGGCTGGTGAGGAGCGGCGCCTTCTGGGGACTAGTGGGGGTCGAAAGCGCCGCTCCTCCCGCCGCGGCCTCGGGACTCCGTCCCGGGGCCGCAAGGGCATCTAAGAAATGCCGGGCCGCGATCCCCCCTTTCCCCACCTCTTGCGGAGCCGGCCGTTGGCCTGGCCGCCGTCCCAGTCGTTGCGGCGGGCGAATTCCATGGCCGCCTCGACGCCGAGTCCGGTGACCAGGGTTTCCGCCAGTCGGCGCTGGTAATCCAGATTGGTTTCCATCTGCCACTCCTTAAGGTCGGGCGTGATTCTCCGGCCACATGAGTCTGCTCTGGGTCGCCCTGTACACATCGCGCAGGACGTTGGTTTCCAACTGGAGGTCGTGGAGCAGGCTCTTGACCACATCGCCGATGCTGACGATGCCGCAGAGCGCTCCATCCCTGGCCACCGGGATGTGACGCACCCGGTGGTGGGTCATGCGCGCCATGACCCATTCCAGGCTTTCGTCCGGGGCGCACATCGCGATGCCGCCTTGCATCAGGTCGGCAACGGCCAGGTGGAGTAATCGGGCCCCGTGTTCGGCGAGCCCGCTGATGATGTCCGTCTCTGAAATCAGGCCGAGAACGTGCCTGCCGTCCGCGGTCACCACCATGGCGCCGATGCCCTCGCGCTTGAACGTGCCGGCCACCGTGGCGATCGTCGCGTCGGGCCGCGTGGTGACCACGCGGGTTCCCTTCGATCTCAGGATTGACTCAACCTTCATAGCCTGCGCCTCCCTCGGCTGGTTTCGCTTTCATTCGTCGGCGGGAAGCGTGCGCCATGGACGGCGCATTATGTGTGATGGCCGTCACACCGGCCGATCAACAATCCATCAATAAACTGTGAGAGCGTCGTGAGCCGCGGCCCGTTCCGGTCCGCGAGAGGAAACTCCGCGCCGCGCCTTGCCGGCGGCGTGGCCCCTTTTACCGGCCCGCCCCGGCCTCGCCCGATGCGGCCGGTGCGGCGGGCGCCGGCACGTCGCGGATGGCGTAAACGGTTGTCGGCGTGGCGCGGCCGCGGACGGTCACCTCGCCGATGCGCTCGAAGGCGAATCCCTCGCCGGCCTCCCGCACCGCCCGTTCGGCGGCCAGGATGTAGGTGCCGTACTCCTTGTTGAGCTGTTCCAGGCGCGCCGCGATGTTGACCTCGTCGCCGTGCACGGTGAACAGGAGCCGGTCACGGGTGCCGACCGCGCCGGCGACGATCTCGCCGGTGTTGATGCCGCACCGGGTCCGCAATTCGATGTCGTTGCCGAATCTGCGGCGGGTCACCACCTGCTGAATCCCGATGGCGGTGCGCACGGCGTTGGCGGCATGATCGGTGTCGGGCTTGGCGATGTTGTAGCTGATCAGCATGGAGTCGCCCTCGAACTGGATGATGACGCCGCCGTAGCGCTCGATCACCTCCGACACCGCGGCAAAGTACTCGTTCAGCATGCCCATCAGCTCGTCCGGTTTCAGGCGTTCCGAGATGCCCGAAAACCCTTCGATATCGGTGAACATGACCGTGGCCAGCTTGATCTCGCCGTCGCCGGGCTGGATGGCCTCGTCCGCGCCGATGATGTGGTCGGCGATTTCCGGCGAAACGAAGCGCGACAGGTCATGGGCCGCCGTGCCCTCGACGATGGCCCGGATCAGCACCCGCCGCGCCCGGACGAGGGCCACGGCGAGAACAAACGTCACCAGCAGGATCGACAGGATCTTGTCGATTTCCGCGCCCACCAGGACCCGGTTGGACGTCATGTAGAGCACATAGTCCCGGGTGATGGTTTCGCCCATGCTGGTCATGTCGTTAAGGGCGTACAAAAGCAGGACCAACCATCCGGCGGCGGCCGCCACGCCGGCCGCGACCACGTATTTCGGCTCGAAGCGAAGGGCCCTCAGCGAGATGAAGATAAAGACATAGAGCAGTGTCGGCGCCTTGAGATAGAAAGGCGCGGGCTGTTCGTACTGGAGATGAAAGCTCCAGATCAGGACCATCAGCAGGCCCATGTCCATGACCACCGAGGCCATCAACAGCCACTGGGGCAGGGTGTGCCGGTAGGCGAACCACAGCCGTATCAGGGTGAACATCAGATACAGCCCCAGCGCCCACGGCACGGGTTGGAAGCCGGTTCCCGCCGAGGTCTTCGGCGCGATGGTGTAAAGCAGGATGAAGAAGGCGACCAGCAGCAGTTGAACCCAACCGATGAGGATCTCGGCCTCGATCTGCTGGTCGGCGAGAGTCCGGCGTACCCGGTCGGGCAGGTGGGGCGGCAGCTGCTCGCCCAGGATGAATTTCGATATGGATTTCCACATTCTCCGGAACCCCTCGACCGGCGGCCGGTTCAACATCCGCAAGTTATACCAAGGGACGCTGATCATGACCCGACGAGCCGGCTTACCAAGGTTTTCGGCCCTAATACCAAGGGTCACTGATCATGACCCGACGAGCCGGCTTACCAAGGCTTTCGGCTAGGAGCGTGCGCTGTGGCGATGCGGGGCATCGCGAAGCGTGCGCGACGCCGTCCGAAAGCCTTGGTAAGCCGCCGTTGCGGTCGCGT
>JADFHR010000253.1 GCA_022567015.1 Pseudomonadota bacterium | reverse complement strand
CTTACCAAGGCTTTCGGACGGCGTCGCGCACGCTTCGCGATGCCCCGCATCGCCACAGCGCACGCTTAAGGCCGAAAACCTTGGTAAGCCGGCTCGTCGGGTCATGATCAGCGACCCTTGGTATAAGGAGGGCGGGATGGAAATGAAGGTGATCAAATCCGAAACCGATTATCAAGCCGCACTCGCCGGGCTTGGGCGCCTGATCGATCTCGACCCGGATGTTGGCGGGGAAGATGCAGACACCTTGGAACTTTTGGCGCTGCTGATCGAAGATTATGAGGCGAAGCAGTTTCCGATCGGTTTGCCCGATCCAATCGACGCGATCCGGTTTTGCATGGAGCAACGCGGCCTGACGCAGAAGGACCTTGTTCCGTTTATCGGCAGCCGCGGCAAGGTTTCGGAGGTACTTTCCCGAAAGCGGCCGCTCACCCTGGCGATGATCCGTGCGCTGCATAAGGGACTTGGCGTTCCGGCCGGGATACTTGTGGGCGAGCCCGGGGCTTCCTTGGCGGAAGACGCGGACATCGACTGGCAACGGTTTCCGCTTAAGGACATGATTGAGCGGGGATGGATCGAGGCTTCCATGCCCGATGCAAGGGACAGGGCCGAAGAGCTGATAACGGCTTTTCTCGAGCCGGTCGGCGGCCTTCGGCACTCGCCCGTGCTTTACCGGAAGAGTTACCCTATACGGGCCGCCCGGAAGATGAACCCGTATGCCCTGGAAGCCTGGCGTGCACGGGTGTTAAGGCGCGCGCTGGATGAACATCCCTCGGACCATAAACCGTCCCTGATCGACCTTGAATTTATGCGTGACGTTGCGCGGTTGAGCCGCGCCGGGAAGGGGCCGTTGCTTGCCCGTGATTTTCTCAACGGCTACGGCATTATCCTGATCGTCGAGCCGCATTTACCAAAGACGTACCTGGATGGCGCGGCGTTTCTGACCCTGTCCGGCAATCCGGTGATCGCGATGACCCTTAGATACGATCGCATCGATAATTTCTGGTTCGTCCTGATGCACGAACTGGCGCATGTATCGAAGCATTTAAGCAAAGAGTCACCGCTGTTTTTCGATGACCTGGATCCGGTCGCCGAAGTCGAGCCGATCGAGCGGGAGGCGGACGACCTGGCAACCGAGGCTTTGATTCCGCATGATGCGTGGCATGCCAGTGACGCCTTCCATCTCCGTACTGCTCATGCCGCGGAGGCGTTGGCCGAGGACTTGCGAATCCATCCGGCGATCGTCGCCGGGAAAATCCGGCATGAAACAAGGAACTACAGGAAATTGAACCGCATGGTGGGTCACGGCCAGGTGAGGAGATTGTTCGAAATCTAACACCGGGAATCACATATCCCGGGTCCGCTTCGGCATCTGGATTAGAAGCTGCCGCGCAGGCGCCGCCGCGCCTTCCAAGGCGCCGGAGACCCCGCACCCCCCAGGGTTTTAGAATCTTAAGGCCGGGACCACGCCCTACCCCCGCCGCCGCGCCTTCTTCCGCTTGTGCTTGGCCCTGGGCGACCAGCCCCCCTTCGCCGCCGCCCGGGGCGCGACGCCGGCCCGGTCCAGGCCCAGCTCGGCGGCCTCGATGCGGCGGATCTCGTCGCGCAGCCTTGCCGCCTCCTCGAACTCAAGCTCGGCGGCGGCGGCGCGCATGCGTTTATCGAGCTCCGCCAGGTGGCTGCGCAGGTCCTTGCCGACCAGGTGCGTCTCGCCCGAGACGCCGGTGTCCACGGTCACGTAATCCTTTTCGTAGACCGAGCCGAGCACGTCGGAGATGGCGTTCTTGATGCTTTGCGGCGTGATCCCGTGGGCGGCGTTGTAGGCCTGCTGCTTCTCACGCCGCCGGTTGGTCTCGCCGATGGCGTAGTCGAGGGACCCGGTGATGGTGTCGGCATAGAGGATCACCCGGCCGTCCACGTTGCGCGCCGCCCGCCCGATGGTCTGCACCAGGCTGGTCCGGGAGCGCAGGAAGCCCTCCTTGTCGGCGTCGAGGATGGCGACCAGGGCGCACTCGGGGATGTCGAGGCCCTCGCGCAGGAGGTTGATGCCGACGAGGACGTCGAAAACGCCGAGCCTTAAGTCGCGGATGATCTCGATGCGCTCGAGGGTATCGATGTCCGAGTGCATGTAGCGCACGCGCACGCCGTGCTCGTGCAGGTATTCGGTCAGGTCCTCGGCCATGCGCTTGGTCAGGGTGGTGACCAGGGTGCGCTGGCCCAGCGCCGCGCAGGCCTTGGCCTCGGCCAGCAGGTCGTCGACCTGGGATTCCACCGGCCGGACGATGCACAGGGGATCGATGAGCCCCGTCGGGCGCACCACCTGCTCGACGAACACGCCGGCCGTCCGCTCGATCTCCCACGGTCCCGGGGTGGCGGAGACGAAGATGGTCTGCGGGCGCATGGCCTCCCATTCCTCGAACTTCAGCGGCCGGTTGTCGACGCAGGACGGCAGGCGGAAGCCGAATTCGGCCAGGGTGGACTTGCGGTTGAAGTCGCCGCGGAACATGCCGCCCAGCTGGGGCACCGTGACGTGGCCTTCGTCGACCATGAGCAGCGCGTTCTCGGGCAGGTACTCGAAGAGCGTCGGCGGCGGCTCCCCCGCCTTGCGCCCGGTGAGATACCGCGAATAGTTCTCGATGCCGGGACACGAGCCGGTGGTTTCCAGCATCTCCAGATCGAACGTGGTGCGTTCCTCGATGCGCTGGGCCTCGAGCAGCTTACCCTGGCGGGTGAACTCCTCGATGCGTGCCTTCAATTCCTCCTTGATCCTGGGCATCGCCTGCTGGAGGGTCGGCCGCGGGGTGACGTAATGGCTGTTGGGGTAGACGACGATGCCGTCCAGGGCCGAGATCTTCTCGCCGGTCAGGGGGTCGATCTCCCAGATGCCCTCGAGCTCGTTGCCGAACAGCGACAAACGCCAGGCCCGGTCCTCCAGGTGCGAGGGGAAGATCTCGATGACGTCGCCGCGCACGCGGAAGGTGCCGCGGAAGAAGTCCGTGTCGTTGCGCCGGTACTGGAGCTCGACCAGGCGCTTGAGCACGTCGGCGCGCTCGACGGTGGTCCCGGGCCTGAGGGACACCGCCATCTGCGCATAGGTCTCGACGGAGCCGATGCCGTAGATGCAGGACACCGACGCCACGATGATCACGTCGTTGTGTTCGAGCAGCGCCCGCGTCGCCGCGTGGCGCATGCGGTCGATCTGCTCGTTGATGGAGGCGTCCTTCTCGATGTAGGTGTCGGTCCGGGGCACGTAGGCCTCGGGCTGGTAGTAGTCGTAATAGGAGACGAAATACTCGACCGCGTTGTCCGGGAAGAACGCCTTCATCTCGCCGTAGAGCTGGGCCGCCAGGGTCTTGTTGGGGGCCAGCACCAGGGTCGGGCGCTGCACACGCTGGATCACGTGGGCCATGGTGAAGGTCTTGCCCGACCCGGTGACGCCGAGCAGCACCTGGTCGCGCTCGCCCCGGTTCAGCCCGTCGGTCAGGGCGGCGATGGCCTGGGGCTGGTCGCCGGCGGGGATGAACTCGGACACCAGGGTGAACGGCCGGCCGCCTTCCACCGGCGGGCGCTTGCCGGGGACGAAGATGGCGCGGCTGGTGAGAAGCTCCGTCATGGCCCTTATATATGCCCAATGGCGCGGGGCTTGCCAGCGCCTTGGCGGTGGGGCGGCGCATGCAGCGTGGCCGGTCGCGCCGGGTGGGGTTGCAC
>JADFHR010000252.1 GCA_022567015.1 Pseudomonadota bacterium | reverse complement strand
GTGGGCGGCGCGGCCACCGGCGGCGGAGGCGAGCGAACCGTTCTCGATCCCGCCGACCGCCGCCGAGAAGTGGGCGCGGTGGCCGAGGCGCACGGGGAAGACATCGACCGGGCCGTGGCGCAGGCGGCCGGGGCCGCTGCCGGCTGGGACGCGACGCCGGCCGACGACAGGGCGGCGTGTCTGGAGCGCGCCGCCGACCTGCTCGAGGACGACATGGCGGAGTTGATGGCGATGTGCGTGCGCGAGGCCGGCAAGACCATCGCCGACGCCCTGGCCGAGGTGCGCGAGGCCGTCGATTTCTGCCGCTATTACGCCCTCAGGGGCCGCGCCGACTTCGCCGGGGCCGAGTCCCTGGCCGGGCCCACCGGCGAAAGCAACGAACTGGCCCTGCACGGGCGCGGCGTGTTCGCCTGCATCAGCCCGTGGAACTTCCCGCTCGCCATCTTCATGGGCCAGGTGAGCGCGGCGCTGGCGGCGGGCAACGCCGTGGTCGCCAAGCCGGCCGGGCAGACCCCGTTGATCGCGGCGCGCGCGGTCGACCTTCTGCACCGGGCCGGCGTGCCCGGCGAGGCGCTGCATCTCCTGCCCGGCGACGGGCCGGCGGTGGGCGCGCCCCTGGTCGCCGATCCCCGCGTTTCGGGGGTCGCCTTCACCGGCTCGGTGGACACCGCGCGGCTGATCAACCAGGCCCTGGCCGCCCGCCCCGGCCCCATCGTCCCGCTGGTCGCCGAGACCGGCGGCCAGAACGTGATGATCGTCGATTCCACGGCCCTGCCCGAGCAGGTGGTGGCGGACGCCGTAACCTCGGCCTTCCACAGCGCCGGCCAGCGGTGCTCGGCGTTGCGCGTGCTATTCCTGCAGGACGACATCGCCGGGCGCATCGTCGATATGCTGGTCGGCGCCACCGCCGAGCTGGCGGTGGGCGACCCGGCGCTGCTGTCGACGGACGTGGGGCCGGTGATCGACGCCGACGCCCTGGCCATGCTGGAAGCCCACGGGCGGCGCATGGACCGGGACGGCCGCCTGCTGTGCCGGGCGCCCCTGCCCGAGGCCTGCGCCCACGGCACCTTTTTCGCCCCCTGCATCTATCGGATCGACCGCCTGGACCTCCTGGAGGGCGAGGTGTTCGGTCCCATCCTTCATGTGATCACCTACGCCGCCGGCCGCCTGGATGAGGTCATCGAGGCCGTCAACGGCACCGGCTACGGCCTCACCCTGGGCATTCACAGCCGCGTCGACAGCACGGTCCGGCGCATCCACCAACGCCTGCGCGTCGGCAACACCTATGTCAACCGCAACATGATCGGCGCCGTGGTCGGGGTGCAGCCCTTCGGCGGCGAGGGACTGTCGGGCACCGGGCCCAAGGCCGGAGGGCCCCGCTACCTGCACCGCTTCGCCACCGAACGGACCCTGTCGGTGAATACCACCGCCGCCGGCGGCAACGCGGCCCTGGTGTCCCTGGAGGATTAGCCGCCCGAAGCGGCCCATCCCGGCCCCTTCCGCCGGCCCCGGGCGGTGGCCGCGCCTTCCAGGTTAAACTTCGTTTTATAAATTCTCTAATAGAAGTACCTAAGGTTATAGATAAACATCAATTGCGGCCCGGCGATGTGTCGCACCTCCGGTGCGCGGGGGTGGGCCGGCCGTTGCCCGCCGGCGGGGCCGGGCGCGCCAATTGTTCGGGCCGGCGAAACGGGCTATAGAGTCCTTATGGGTTCGTTTCGCCTTGTCCGGCTGGTGGCGCGCGTCTGCCTGCCTTTCGCCGTCCTTGCGGGCTGCGCCGGGTCGACGGTCCCCTATGTGTACAAGGCGGGCGAATTCAACAGGGCGTCGCCGGACTTCGCCAAGGAGCCGACCGACATCACATCGGTGACCATCTGTTACGGCACGCGGGGCACCACGCCCGAGGAAATCCGCGACATGGCGCAAACGGAATGCGCCCAGTTCGAGAAAACGGCCAGGTTCACCGACCAGAACTACCAGACCTGCCCGCTTCTCACGCCGGTCGCCGCCCATTTCGACTGCGTGAAACCGTAGGGGGGGCGTGAACGGACGATTGCCGGCCCTCGCCGGGGCCGAGGGGATCGGAATACCTATGTTCTATAAATTTGGTATGATGTAGGCGCTCCGCGGCGGGCCCCGGCGAACGATCCATGACCAATTTCATCACCGTTACGGCGGTCGTCTACGTGGTTTTGGTGGCCGCCCTCTACGTGTTCCAGCGCAACATCATGTATTTTCCCGACACCTCGGTGCCGTCGCCCGTGCACAGCGGCGTGCCCGAAATGCAGCCCGTAACGCTCGAGACCGAAGACGGACTGAAACTCCTGGCTTGGTACCGGGCGGTGGAGGGGCAGCCGGTGGTGGTCTACTTCCACGGCAATGCCGGGAACATCGGGGACCGTGGTTTCAAGGTCAGACCGTACCTGGACGCCGGTTTCGGGGTGCTGCTGGTGAGCTATCGCGGCTACGGCGGTAACAGGGGCAGCCCCACCGAAGAGGGCCTGTACGCGGACGGCCGCGCCGCCCTGGATTTCCTTAAAGCCCAGGGCGTGGCGCCGGAGCGGACGGTGATTTACGGCGAATCCCTCGGCACCGGTGTCGCCGTGCAGATGGCCAGCGAACTGGGGCCCGAAAATCCGGTCGCGGCCCTGGTCCTGGAAGCGCCATTGACGTCGATGGACGACGTGGCCGCCCATCACTACCCGTATGTGCCGGCCCGCTGGCTGATCAAGGACCACTTCGATTCGGCGGCCAAGATCGCCGGAGTCAACACCCCGGTCCTCATTATCCACGGCGACAGGGACCGCACGATCCCCATCAAATTCGGCCGCATGCTGTTCGAGGCCGCCGTGGAGCCCAAGGAAAGCCGCTGGCTGGAGGGCGGCGATCACAACGATCTTTACGATTTCGGCGCCGCCGAAGTGGTGATCGAGTTCGTCCGGCGGCTCGGCGGCGGCGGGTGACGGACCGGGTGCGGAACAAAACATGAATATGGGCTGGAATTGCACACGAATTATCCAATAAATGCATGATTTTTGACGAATTTTCCTATATACTTCTTCGACTTAAGGGATGGAAACGGCGCCGGTGATCACGTGGCGCCGTTTATTCGTTTGTATACGGGACAGATTTGTATACGGGACGGATATGACCCAGGTCGGAAAAACCGGTTCGGCGCCGCCGGTGGCCGTTGTGCCCGGTGGCCGCATGGTCCCCGGGGCGCGCGGCGTGACCTCCACGCATCGCCCGGAGGTGGAGGGGATCAGCCCGCAGGCCGGCGTCTCCTTCGATGACGCCGCGTTCGGTGACGACGACGACGCCCCGCCCGGCGAAGAAGACAAGGCCGGCGGCGCGGACGCACCCCTGGTCTTCACCACCACGACCCAGGCCTTTGCCGCCATGTTCGATGTCTCCGCCCCGGCCAAGGGCGCCCAATCCCACGTGTCCGCCGGATTGCGCTCCCGGGCCATCGAGACCTACGAGTCCAACACAAAGGTCGTCAGCGGCGCCGGACCCGGCCGCGGCAGGTCCTTCAGAATGACCCTCTGATGGGGGCTGCGCCTTCCTCCCGGGCGATGGATCGCCGCACGCCGGCATGGACGGCCGCCTCATACCAAGGGTCGCTGATCATGACCCGACGAGCCGGCTTACCAAGGTTTTCGGCCCTAAGCGTGCGCTGTGGCGATGCCCCGCATCGCGAAGCGTGCGCGACGCCGTCCGAAAGCCTTGGTAAGCCG
>JADFHR010000062.1 GCA_022567015.1 Pseudomonadota bacterium | reverse complement strand
ATCGGTTGGCCCTTAAGTCTCGAGATTGAAATTGGCTAGTTTAAGGGTTTACCATTCAAGTAGGCTCTTACGCCATCTTTTGCCCAAGTTACCGCAAAGCTATAAAGTTCGCCGACGACAAGATAATTTAAATCAAAGTCCTCCGTTTTTCTGCCGATATCTGGATTAAAGACCTCAAAACGCAAACGATTTTTGAAAGTTTGCCAAATCCGCACTTGACGCAGTCCGTCGGTGGAGCAGTGAAAAATTATCGTCCGCCCAGTTTGTTTCTCTAATGGCTCATTGATACTGAAACGAAAAAATATCGTGCCTTCTTTGCCATCCAACTTGTCGAACGATGGCGACGGTGCCGATCCGAAAATACAAAAATCACTCGGCAACGAGTTGCGCCCGCGTCGATTTGGCACCACGGCTAATTCGCGATGAAAAGAGTTTGATGGGTCACGCGGATTTGGGAGTACAGCACCGCCAGATAATACGACGGCGTTTATTCGACGATGACTTGCCTCAAGCCGACGGTGCATAGGATTCCAACACTCGTCGATTACGTCAAAAATGCGAGCAGGATCTTTAATATTGAGGTCAATGTGAAGTACTGAAGGCCTATCCGGTGGAAGCTGTCTGCTCGCTTTTTTAATATAGTTGTAAAGTCGTCTCGATTGATTCGGATCAAATATACTGTCTACACTGATGATCGTCGGATTCCGGTGCCACATTTGACCTTGAACAATCCGAACATCGGCCATTACCCTTAATCTTATGCCTGGGACCTGCCCAGAAAATTCTCCAAAAACTTCTCGGTCCGGTTCCCCAATCTTTCTAAATTGGACCAAGACGCGATCGTTCGAAAGCAGTAAATCTGACAGATTTTCTGCCGATATTTGATCTTGTACGGCTGTAGTAAGTTCCGTCTTCAATTGATGATCGAGAACTTCTGCACATAGGACGTATATTGACCAACATCGTTTGTGAATTTTGAGTTTTTTTGAAATTGATCTTTCAAATTGCGACCAGTGAGGATCTTCGTCCTCGGATCGGTCGAGAAAACTTTTACATTCGACGTACACCTCGCCTGTTGCCGTTTTGACAAGTAGGTCTGCCGTCTTTTCTTTTTGTTCAGGTAAGAAGCTTACGTCAAAACCAAAATGCGCGTACTGCGCGGCGATATTTGCTTCATGCTTGCCCGAGTGAAATTTTGACCGATTCCTAACATCAGCTAAATTCCGCTCCGCACCTCGTAATTTGGAAGCGAATTGTATCCAATGAAGTTCTTCCAAAAGGACAAGCGAATTCGCGGAAAGTCTTAGTTTTCCGTCGTTTTTGGATCTAGCCGATTCAGCGCATAGATTTACCCAAGATTGGGCGATGGGGTGTGATGAAACGCTCAACCGTTCAACTTCGGCTTCTCTCAAGCCCTTGGTATCAAAGGATTCTAATTCCTCTTCGACAAATTTTTCCCCAAGTAGGTTTCGAAATTCGGAAATGACCTCACCAATATTTTCTATGTTTAGTTGACGGGACATTTCAAATATCTTTTTCGCGGATTGGTGGGCCAACAGCATCGCAAATGATCGGAGCGGTCCAAGCCCACCAGACTCTCCAAATAATCTTTAGAGTGAAAGATACAAAATATTTTTTCCAATCACAGATATAGTGCACGCGCTCATTTGGATGATGGACTTGGATGGCGTGCAACAGCGAGAGATTCCAAGGTGCGCGATGAATCATCTGATCGCGTCTGTGCACTAGACCTGCAACCAGTAGCGCATGACGGCGCTGACGGCACGCGGCCGTTCCAGGGGCGCCATGTGGCCGCAGTCCTCGATGACGACGAGTGTGGCGTTGGGGATTCCGTCCGCCATCTCCTGGTGGCCGGCAAGGGGCGTGAGCGCGTCCTGGCGGCCGCACAGGACCAGGGTCGGGCAGTGGATGGCGCCCAGGTCCCGCCGGCAGTCGGGGCGGTTCATGATGGCGTTCTGCTGGCGCAGGAAGGCCTCCCGGCCGACGCCCTCGGCCATGGCCGTGATGGTCCCGGTGAGGTCCCCGTCCTCCAGGCGGTCGGGATGGATCAGCAGGGGGAGCAGCCTGGAGGTGACGCCCTTGAAGTCGCCGTGCCGGGTCTGCTCGATGAAGGCGCGGCGCCGTTCGCTCTGCCCGGGCGTATCGGCGCGGGCCGAGGTGTCGAGCAACGCCAGCCTGGTCACCCGGCCGGGCGCCTGGCGCATGATCTCGTGGGCCACGAATCCGCCCATGGACAGCCCGGCCAGGGCGAAGGTTTCCGGCGCCGCCTTCAGCACCGTGCGCGCCATGTCGTCGATGCGATCGTCGCCGGTGAGGTCGGCGACCGTGATCTCGGCGATGTCGGCGAGGGTGTCCGTCTGATGGCGCCACAGGGCCGCGTCGCAGAGCAGGCCCGGCAGCAGAACCAGCGGCGTCCCGGCGCTCATGGGCGTGCGGTCCCCAGGGTCTTCCGACTGGGCGCGGCCGTGCCCGGCATGGGCGGGGTCTCCTCGACAAACGGGCAAGGATTGGAACCTTAGTCCAAACGTTAGTCCAACCGTGGCCGCCCCGCCAGGGCCGCGCGTCCGCCGCGACGCGATCGAAGACAAAGGGGTAGATTGACAGGGGGCGGCGAAAGCCTAATATTCGGCTGCTAATATTGCGGAGTCGGGACCGCTCGACGGCTCCCGCGTTGCCGGTCAGATCCAAGCACCGTATGAACTTTTCCGATCTCGGGCTCAGTGAAGATGTCCTGCGGGCCGTGGCCGACGCAGGCTATACCACGCCCACGCCCATCCAGGAAAAGGCAATCCCCGTCATCCTCATGGGCCGCGACATCCTCGGTTGCGCCCAGACCGGCACCGGCAAGACGGCCGGCTTCACCCTGCCCATGATCGACATCCTGGCGCGGGGCCGGGCCAAGGCGCGCATGCCCCGCTCGCTGATCCTGGAGCCGACCCGGGAGCTGGCGGCGCAGGTGGCCAAGAACTTCGAGGCCTACGGCAAGTACCACAAGCTGACCAAGGCGCTGCTGATCGGCGGCGTGTCCCTGGGCGACCAGACCAGGATCGTCGACCGGGGCGTGGACGTGCTGATTGCCACGCCGGGCAGGCTTCTGGATTTGTTCGAGCGCGGACGCCTCCTGCTCACGGACGTCAAGGTGCTGGTCATCGACGAGGCCGACCGCATGCTGGACATGGGCTTCATCCCGGACGTGGAGCGCATCGTTTCGGTGATCCCGAAGATACGCCAGACCCTGTTCTTCGCCGCCACCATGCCGCCGGAAATCCGCCGCCTGGCCGACGCCTTCCTCATGAACCCGAAGGAAATCAGTGTCTCGCCCCCGGCGACACCGGCGGAGACCGTGATCCAGGGGCTCGTTGTCGTGGAGCACCGGGACGGCCGGCGACCGGGTGGCGGCCAGAAGGAGAAACGCGCCGCCCTGCGCCGCCTGATCGAGCGCGAGGATGTGAAGAACGCGCTGGTGTTCTGCAACCGCAAGCGCGACGTGGGCATCCTCCACCGCTCGCTGGCCCGCCATGGGTACAACACCGCCCAGTTGCACGGCGACATGCCGCAGCCGGCGCGCACGGCAACCCTGGAACGTTTCCGCCAGGGCGAGATCACACTGCTCGTGTGCAGCGACGTCGCCGCCCGCGGCCTTGACATCAAGGAGATGAGCCACGTCTTCAACTTCGACGTCCCCAGCCACGCCGAGGACTACGTGCACCGCATCGGACGCACCGGGCGCGCCGGACTGAGCGGGCGCGCCTTCACCCTCGCCACGCCCGAGGACAACGTCTACCTGGCCGCCATCACCCGCCTCATCGGCAAGGAGATCCCGCGCGTCACCGTCGAGGGAATCGCCGGCGCCGACCTGGAAGAGGTTTCCGCAAGGCCCCCCCGGCGGCGGCGCGGGCGCGGCGCCAGGACCGCGGCGCGGCCCGAAACCGCGGCGCGGCCCGAAACTCCGGCGAGGCCCGAAACCGCGGCGAGGCCCGAAACCCCGGCGCGGCCAGAAACCCCGACCAATGCCAAAGGCCGCGAAGAGCCCGGGCGCGGCGGGAAACGCAGGCGGCGGCGGAAACGCGGCCGCGACAGACGCGCCGGGGAGCGAAGAGAAACCGCCCAGCCTGCACCGGCAAGGGACATTGGGAGCGGCGGCCGCAAACCGGACAAGCCGGCACCGGCAGGGCGCGACCAGCGGCCGGCCCGCAAACCGGACAAACCCACGCCCCAAAGGCGTGACGAGCCGGAAGGCCGTAAACCGGACACGCCGGTGGTCGGCCTGGGCGATCACACGCCGGCCTTCCTCCTGCGTCCGTCGAAGCCGGGAAGAAAGCGCTGAACCGGGCGGCGGGTCTTTAGGCCCGCCAACTTGCCGCCAGCCTGATTACCCCGTCTTCGTGGTGAAATCCGTCGGGATACCGGACCGCCGGCCTAACGGCGCTTGGTGAGGCGGGCGTGCAGCGCCCGCAGGTACTTGCGGTCCGTCTCTTCGAATTCGCCTTCGGCGATGTCTTCCTTGTAGCCCTGAAGCTCCTCGCGCATGTCCTTGGAGATGTCCGACTTGGCGAGCAGGCGGGCGATCAGGGCCAGGGACTCCTTGTTGCCCGAACCCCGGGGGGGGGCGGGCGCGGCGTCTTCGCCATCGGCCTCCGCGAACTGGGCGTCTTCGCCGTCGGCCTCCTCGCGCTCGGCCGCGTCTTCGTCCTCTTCCTCCGCCGTCGCGCCGGGCGCTTCGTCCTCCGCCGCCGCGTCGGGCGCTTCGTCCTCCGCCGCCGTGTCGGGCGCCAACAGGACGTCCCATGGGACGCCGGCGGCCGTGACCTGGGCATGAATCTCGCGCGCCGCCTTGACGACGTCCTCGTCGCGCTCGCTGCCCAGGCTTTCGAGAAGCCCGATGATCCCGTCCCGGTCCAAATTTCCCGCCATCACCGACCTCCCTCAAACACCATTCCTGGAACCGTTCACCGCGAAGAGGCAGGGTAGCGCAATTCGGGGCCCGTCTCCACCGCGCACGTTCCGCGACCGACCGGCGGGCCTATCGCAGCCGCGCCGGCGCCGCCCCCCTACAGTTCCATGAAGACCGCAGGCTTGGTATCCGAGATGGTGTAGATGATGAACCTCCCGGTCTTCGGTCCCGGCATTCCGGGGCTGCCGGACGGCATGCCCGGCAAGGCGATGCCTTTGATTTCAGGCTTCTCCGCAAGCAGGCGATCGATCGCCTCGACGGGGACATGGCCCTCGACGGCGTAGCCGCCGATGATGGCGGTATGGCACGACCGCAGGTCGTCGGGGATGCGGAAGAAGTTTTTCACCGGCGTCACATCGTCCATGTCCTTGACCCGGACATCGAAACCGTTGTCGCGCAGATACCCCGCCCAAACGTGACAGCAGCCGCATTCGGGGGACTTGTACACGGTCGCCTCGATGGCCTCCGCCATCGCCGGAACAACGCTCAGGGCGACGGCCAGCGCAACCGGCGCCGCAAATCGTTTCGTCCACATCGTGCCTCTCCTTCCGGCAAAGCCGCATCGGCGTCAATTGCCGAGGCGCAGACATCCGGCCCTCAGTCTGAAGCTTCCCGTCGCTGGAAGGTCAAGCGCCTTCGTTGGGGTTTTTCGCCCCGCCTGCGGGCGGCGATCCCGGGCCGGCGACTGGCCGGCGCTTAGAGGTAATATTCCTTGAGCGGTGCGAAACCGTTGAACCCGACCGAGGCGTACGTCGTGGTGTAGGCCCCGGTGGCCAGCAGGCGGACGCGGTCGCCGGACCTGAGGTCGAGGGGCAGGGTGTAGCCGGCTTTTTCGTAAAGGATGTCGGCGCCGTCACAGGTCGGCCCGGCGATCACCACGGGGCCGTGCCGGGCGCCGTCGTAGGGCGTGCGGACGGGATAGCGAATGGCCTCGTCCATGGTTTCGGCGAGGCCCGAGAACTTGCCCACGTCCAGGTACACCCAGCGCAGGTCGTCCCCATAGGCCTTGGTCGAGATGAGCACGACCTCGGTCTCCAGCACCCCCGCCTCGGCGGCGATGCAGCGTCCCGGTTCGATGATCATGCCGGGCAGGTCGTTGCCGAAGTGCCTGGTCATCGCCTTCATGATGGCGTCGGCGATGCTGTCCAGGCCGGGCACGTCGTCGCGGTAGCGCACGGGGAAGCCGCCGCCCAGGTTGATCATCTTCGGCTCCACGCCGGCGTCGCGGAGGTCGGCGAACACCATCGCCGTCCGGGCGATGGCGATTTCCCACTGGCCCGGGTTGGTCTGCTGGGAGCCCACGTGGAAGGAGATGCCGTGGGGCTCCAGGCCCATGTCGCGGGCCCGCAGCATCAGGTCCCGGGCCATGTCCAGTTCGCATCCGAACTTGCGCGACAGCGGCCATTCGGCCCCTTCGCCCGACGTCAGGATGCGGCAGAAGACCCTGGCGGCGGGGGCGGCGGCGGCCAGTTTCTCCAGCTCGGCCGCGCTGTCGAAGGCGAAAAGCCTGAGCCCGCGGGCGAAGGCATGGGCGATGTCCGCCGTTTTCTTGATGGTGTTGCCATAGGAGACGCGTTCCGGCGCCGCGCCGGCGGTCAGGCACTGGTCGATCTCGCGGGCGCTGGCGGCGTCGAAACTCGATCCCAGCCGGGCCAGGGTTTTCAGGATCTCCGGCGCCGGGTTGGCCTTGACCGCGTAATACACTTCGGCCAGCGGCAGGGCGCGCCGAAGCCGCCGGTAGTTCTCCTCCACCACGTCCAGGTCGACGACGAGACATGGCGTCGGCGGACGATGTTCGACGAAAAACCGTTCGATCTTCGGGGTCATGGGCCCCATCCATCGCGCCCGGCGACGCCGGCGCCCCGCCAATCCCCGGACACCAACTAAATCAGGCCGGCCAGCGGCGAGGACGGATCGGCGTAAAGCTTCTTCCCCATCCGTCCCGCCAGGTACGCCAGGCGCCCGGCCTCCACCGCCAGCTTCATCGCCCGGGCCATCTTCACCGGGTCCTTGGCCTCGGCGATGGCGGAATTCATCAGCACCCCGTCGCATCCCAGCTCCATGGCGACGGACGCGTCCGACGCGGTGCCGACGCCGGCGTCGACCAGCACCGGCACCGAGGCCTGCTCGACGATGAGGCGGATGTTGATGGCATTCTGCACGCCGAGGCCCGACCCGATGGGGGCCGCCAGCGGCATGATGGCGACGCAGCCCAGATCCTCCAGGCGCTTGGCCATGATCGGGTCGTCGCTGCAATAGACCATGACCTGGAAGCCTTCCTTGATCAGCACCTCGGTGGCCGCCAGGGTTTCGATCATTTGCGGATAGAGCGTCTTCTGGTCGCCCAGGACCTCGAGCTTGACCAGGTCCCAACCGCCCGCCTCGCGCGCCAGGCGCAGGGTGCGCAGGGCGTCTTCGGCGGTGTAACAGCCCGCCGTGTTGGGCAGATAGGTGAATTTCTTGGGGTCCACGTAGTCCATCAGCATGGGCTGGCCGGGATCGGTGACGTTGACCCGGCGCACGGCCACGGTGACGATCTCGGCCCCCGAGGCGACGATGGCGTCGCGGGTCTGGGCGAAGTCCTTGTACTTGCCCGTGCCCACGATCAGGCGCGAGTGGAAGCGCCGGCCGGCGATCTCGAAGGTATCTTCCTCGCGCACCGTGGCCGCGTCGTCGGGGACGCCGCCGCCGATGAAGTGGACGATCTCCAGCCTGTCGCCGTCGCCGAGGGAGACGCGCCGGTACTGGGATTTGGGAACGATCTCCAGGTTGCGTTCCACCGCCACCTTGCGCGCATCGACGCCGATCTCACCGAGAAGTTTTTCCACGGTGAGCGGGCGATCAAAGCTCCGATCTTCGCCGTTGATGGTCAAACGCATCGAGGCCATCCGTCCGCACAGGGATTAGCGGTCCGCCGCGCTTAGCCGCACCAGCGGGAACACGCCCCAAGTATGGGGGCCGCGGACCGCGCTTTCAACCCGGTACCATACGGGAAAGTGTGTGTTACACAAGACCGCGCGCGTGCTATAAACCGTCAACGTCCAGAGGATTCCTTGGCGATCATGGCCCCCAAAATCCTGGTCCTGAACGGACCCAACCTCAACCTCCTGGGCACCCGCGAGCCGGACGTTTACGGTCACGAGACCATGGCGGAGATCGAGGCCGCATGTGCCAAGCGGGCCTCGGCGTTGGGCCTGACGGTGGAGTTCCGTCAAAGCAACAGCGAGGGCGAACTGGTGGACTGGATTCAGGAGGCACGCAACGGCTACGCCGGCCTGATCGTCAACGCCGGCGCCTACACCCACACCTCGGTCGCCCTCTTGGACGCCTTGCTGGCCTGCGACGTGCCGGTCATCGAGGTGCACCTGTCCAACATCTTCCAACGCGAGGACTTCCGCCACCATTCCTACGTGTCAAAGGCCGCGCGCGGCTTGATTTGCGGGTTCGGCGGCTTCGGCTACGAGATGGCCCTGGAAGCGGCGGCGCGGATGCTCGAAACCACCCGCGAGGCGTAAGGCGCTAAAAAGTATGGCCAAGTCCCGGAAAAAAGCCGACGTCGACGAGGACCTGGTCCGCAAGCTCGCCAACCTTCTCCAAGAGACGGGGTTGACGGAGATCGAGTACGGGACCGAGGACTGGCACCTGCGGGTGGTCAGGGGAACGTCCCCGTCCACCCCCGGGACCGGGGCCAACCCGGCGCCGGCAACGGCGGCCGAGACGGCGGGCGCGGCCGAAACCGCCGAACGCGTCGCCGATCATCCCGGGGTGGTGACCGCGCCCATGGTCGGCGTCGTCTACACGGCGCCCGAGCCCGACGAGCCGCCTTTCGTCAACGTCGGAGACACGGTTGCCGAAGGGCAGACCCTGCTCCTGATCGAGGCCATGAAGGTGTTCAACCCGATCACCGCCCCGCGCGCCGGAAAGGTCGCCCGAATCCTGATCGGCAGCGGAACGCCGGTGGAATTCGGGGAGCCCCTGTTGATCATCGAGTAACCAGGGGGCCGGGCCTCCCGATGTTCGAAAAGATCCTCATCGCCAACCGCGGGGAGATCGCGCTGCGCATCCAGCGCGCCTGCCGCGAGATGGGCGTGCGCACCGTGGCCGTGCATTCCACCATCGACGCCGAGGCGATGAACGTCCGCCTGGCCGACGAGGCGATCTGCATCGGACCGCCGCCGGCCGCGGAAAGTTACCTCAACATCCAGGCCATCCTCTCGGCGGCCACCATCAGCAACGTCGACGCCATCCATCCCGGATACGGCTTCCTGTCGGAGAACGCCGACTTCGCCGCCATGGTGGAGGAACACGGGTTCACCTTCATCGGGCCGTCGCCGGACCACATACGCCTGATGGGCGACAAGATCGCCGCCAAGAAGGCGGTGGCCGCGGTCGGCGTGCCGGTGATCCCGGGCTCGGACGGGCCGGTGAAGGACGAAAGGGATGCCCTGGCGGTGGCCGAGGAGATCGGCTACCCGGTGCTGATCAAGGCCTCCAGCGGCGGCGGCGGCAGGGGCATGAAGGCGGCGGCGTCGCCCGACGAGCTGGGCGCGGCCCTGGAGACGGCCGCGCGCGAGGCCCGCGCCGCCTTCGGCGACGGCACGGTCTACCTGGAGAAGTACCTGAGCGGGCCGAGGCACATCGAAGTGCAGATCCTCGCCGATGGGGAGGGCAACGTGGTGCATCTGGGCGAGCGGGACTGTTCGCTGCAGCGCCGCTTCCAGAAGGTGGTGGAGGAAGCCCCCTCGCCCGCCCTCAACGACAACCAGCGCCAAGAGATCGGCCGCATCGCCAGCGAGGCCGCGGCCAAGCTCGGCTACCGCAGCGTCGGCACCATGGAGTTCCTGTACCAGGACGGCGCCTTTTACTTCATCGAAATGAACACCCGCCTGCAGGTCGAGCATCCGGTGACGGAGGCGATCTGCGGGTTGGACCTGGTGCGCGAGATGGTGCGCATCGCCGACGGCGCGCCGCTCGGCTACACGCAGAAGGACATCCGATTCTCCGGCCATGCCATCGAATGCCGCATCAACGCCGAAAATCCCGACACCTTCGTCCCGGCTCCCGGCCGCCTCGGGGATTACCACGTACCCGGGGGCCTGGGCGTGCGGGTGGATTCGGCGCTCTATGCGGGCTATCAGGTGCCGCCCCATTATGACAGCCTGATCGCCAAGCTGATCGTGCACGGCGCCAACCGCAACGAGTGCCTCATGCGCCTGCGCCGGGCCCTCGAGGAGTACATCATCGACGGCCTGGAGACGACGATCCCGTTCCACCAGCGTCTGATGTCGGCGCCCGAATTCATCAACGGGGAATACGATATCCATTGGCTGGAGAGGTTTTTGGGAAACCATGAGCAGACCGGGTAAAGGCCTCAAACGGCTGACGCCGAAGCTGCTGCTGCGCGCCTACGCCGCGGGCATCTTCCCCATGGCCGAGAGCCGCCACGCAGACGCCATCTTCTGGGTGGACCCCGAGCTCCGCGGCATCCTGCCCCTGGATACGTTCCACGTGCCGCGGTCCCTGCGCAAAAAGGTGAGCCGCAACATTTTCGACGTGCGCTGCGACACCGCCTGCGAAGCGGTCATCCACGCCTGCTCCGCCAGGGCGCGGGGCCGCCGGGAATCCTGGATCAACGACGAGATCATCGAGGCGTACGCCGAGCTCCACGCCATGGGTTTCGTCCACAGCGTGGAAACCTGGCAGGACGGCCGGCTGGTGGGTGGATTGTACGGGGTGGCGCTGGGCGGGGCGTTTTTCGGCGAGAGCATGTTCTCGGCGGTGACCGACGCCAGCAAGGTGGCGCTGGTGCACCTGGTGGCGCGCCTGAGGCGCGGGCGGTTCGTGCTCCTCGACAGCCAGTTCGTCACCGACCACCTGAGGCAGTTCGGGGTGGTGGAGATCCCCGCCCGGGAGTACCTGACGCGGCTCGAGGACGCCCTCAAGATCCGCGCCGTGTTCTATTCGGCCCTGGAACCCTGGGAGGTCGACGCGGCGCTGGCGGAGGTGTTCGCGCAATCGAGCACCCAGATGTCGTAGACCGGGTGCTCGAGGGCCGAAAGCGCGGGGCTGGAGGCGAACATCCAGCCGCGGAACAGGGTGATCGCCGGCTCTCCGGGCCGGACCTCCCAGATGTCCACGAAGGCGGCGCTTTCCGGGGTTTCCTCGGGCGGCCGCTTGTCACAACTGCGGGCGACGATCTCCAGGGTACCGAAGCGCACCACCTGGCCCACGGGCGCCTCGATGGTGGACACCCGCGCCGTCACCTTGTCCAGGCCCTGCAGCACGGCGACCTCGTAAGGCTCGGCGAAGGCCGGCGCCGCCGCCACGGCCGCCGCCACAAAGGGGCCCAGAAAGCGATGTGGCAACGGAATCAGGCCTCCTCCGGTTTTAACCCAATGGTCAATACTATGGGCATTGCCGCGGCAAAACGCGAACGGACCTCCGCGGCGGCCCGGTGTCCTGTTTCCGGGAAGCGCCGCCGCCGCCGGGCGCACCCCGGCGACGAAACGGGCGTCGCCGGCATGGCGTCCGGGACCCCGCCCGCCGGCGCTATTTCGCGCCCCCGCCGTCGCCGCCGGTGGCCAGGAATATGATTTCCCCCACCTGGTCCTCCAGCGACCGGAAGTCCTTGGTCCTGGTGATGGTGCCGCCGTCCTTGATGTACGACTTGTCGGTTCCCGGCTCCAGGCGCACGTATTTGCCGCCGAGCAGGCCTTCGCTGGCGATGGAGGCGACGGTGTCCACGGGCAGCTTGACCTCGCGCGTGATCGTCATCCTGACCCGGGCATCGTAGGACTCGGCATCCAGCTCGTGGTCAACGACCGTGCCCACCTTGATGCCGCTGATGCGCACGTCGCTGCCCTCGTTCAGCCCGCCGATCTTGTAGAAGAGCGCGGTGACCTCGTAGCCCTCCACGGCCTTGACCTGGGCCATGTCGTAGGCAAAGAAGACGAACCCCCCGGCGACCAGCAGAACGACGGCGCCCATCACGGTTTCGATGGCATTTCTACGCATGGCTATGTCTACGCATGGCTAGGTCACTCCGGTTTGGTCTGTCGTTCGCGGTTCGCCTTGCCCTGGGCGATGATCAGCTCGAGCAGCTCGGAGACGATCACGGCGTCCTGGGTAAAGTTGATCTCTTCACCGTCACCCAGAAATTCCTCGTCTCCGCCGGGCTCCAGCACCACGTACTTGGTCCCGAAAAGGCCGTCGGTGTGGATGGCGACCGAGGTGTCCGTGGGCAGTTTGACGTCCGAATCGATTTTCAGGGTCGTCACCGCCCGGTAGTAGACATCGAGATACGCCCCGTCCACGGTGCCGACCTGGATGCCGGCCAGGCGTACCGGGGCCCCCACCTGAAGGCCGTCGACCCGGTTGAACGTGGCGACGACAAGGTAGTCGCTGCTCGCCGCTCTCGCCGTCAGTTCGCGGCCCCCGTACAGGAACCCGAGCAACAGGGCAAGCGCCAGGAACGCCAGCCCGCCGACGGTAATTTCCTTGGCGTTAGGGGACATCGGCGCCCCGGTTCGCCCCATGGGCGGGTCTGTCGGGCAAGGGGATCGCCATCACTCCGGTGTCCACGGCTCGTAGTCGCCGGCGGCCGCGGCGCGCCTGCCGCCTTTAAGGTCATGGCCGCGCGGCCGGTAGGCGTCAGGCGTGCCGGTCAGGTTCGGCACATGCATCTTCTGCCAGGGCAGGGCCTGGGCCGCGCTTTCGGTCAGCGGGGCGTCCGTGGTGTGATGGAGCCAGGCGTGCCATTCGGGCGGCACCTTCGAGGCCTCCGCCTTGCCCTTGAAAACGACCCAGCGGCGCTCCCGTCCGTGGAGCCGCCTGCCCTTGCCGCGGTAGTACCGGTTGGAGAACTCGTCGATGCCGACCAGTTTCCCGTTGAACCACGTGTACAGAAGAGTCCCGATATGCATGGCAATCCAAACCGAGGCTTGACGGGGGGCGCCCTGGCCACCGACGAACCGGCCCCCGGGGCGACCGCGGGACGCCCGCGCCGACGACGCCGGGCCGGTAGGGGAAATATGGCACCTGCCCAACCCATCGTCCAGTCCGTCCGGCGCCCGCGGGAGACTGGCCGGACGGCGGCCGCGCCGCCTCTTGCGGGCCCCACCCCCATGGTTCGCCCCCGCCTTCGCCAGGGACCGCCGGCGTCTTCGCCAGGGACCGTTGATTACGTCCTAAAATTACGTCGTAGCGCTAAATCCAGTACTTTTTTTGCGCTGATCCACTAAATCTTGAAAAAATCTGTTGCGGTCCGGGGACATCATACGCTACATGTGGTAGCTTGCTATCTTCACGGACACATGATTTTGTGGTGAATACCATATCTCGTGGCCGCGGGGACGGCAAGGCGGCGTGAAGGCTTGTAAAAGCCGCGCGAAACGGCGAGTCAAACGGGTGTGGCGAGGTGTGACCAGAATCAGGTCATTCCCACCGGGGCCACTCAGATCAAACCCTAGAGCATTTCAAGGTTGCGAAGAATCGACGCATCTGATTCTCTGTCTCCACATGATGTTGTGGATAGATTGTGTGGAGGGACCAGATGGCGTATGCGCATTCACTTGATCTTCGGCGTCGGATCATCGCGGCGGTATCGGCGGGGGCCTCGGCTCGGGAGGCGGCTCGGCGTTTCGATGTAAGCCCGTCGAGCGCGATCAAGCTGGTACGGCGTTGGCTTGATACGGGGAGCTTTGTGCCGCGTCGGCTTGGCGGGCGGAAGAAGCGCCGCCTTTCTGGGGAGACAGACTGGCTGCACGCGGTGATGGTTTCGCAGCCGGACGTAACACTCATGGAATTGCAAGGCCGCTTGGCCGCCAAGGGCATCCGGATTTCCCTTCAGGCCATCAACACAACGCTGGCCGCGCTTGGTTACAGGTATAAAAAAAACCGCCCACGCGGCGGAACAAGAACGCCCCGACGTGGCGGCCAAGCGCCGGCGATGGCGTAACTGGCAGTACTGGCTGAAGCCGGAACGGCTTGTCTTTGTCGATGAAACGGGGGCCAGGACCAACATGGCCC
>JADFHR010000251.1 GCA_022567015.1 Pseudomonadota bacterium | reverse complement strand
CAGCCGTATTCCGTATGGCCGAGGCCGACGATGCCCACCACCAGCGGCCGGCCGCCGCCGCGCAGCGCCGCGGCCAGGGCCTGGGCCATGGCCCTGTCCCAGGTGATCTGGGCCTGGACGAAGCGGCGGAACGCGGGGTCGTCCCGGTCCGGCATTTCCGTGGCCGCGTCATCGTGGTCCCGGTACACCCGGGCCAGAAAGTCCAGGTATGCGTCCGTGGCCGGCGCCGGGTCGTCCACCCCCTGGCGCGCGTCCACCGGCACCGCCGGCCAGCCGTCCTTGCGGATACGCTTGATCAGCGCGTCGTCCACGTTCAGGGCGACCATGGGGATGCGGTGCAGACGGGCAAACTGGAACAGCCCCATGTAGAGGCCGGCGTCGAACCGCCAGACCTCGTCCCACCGGGATTCCTCGAGGAACCGTTTCTCGCTCAAGCGCCCCCCGATCCAGGCGTCCAGCGCCGGCTGGACGCTGCGCGGGAAGGACTCGAAGCCCAGCACCATGTTGGGGTTCCGCCCGTGCAGGGCGGCGATGGTGTGAAGCTGCCAGCGGTGGTGCTCGGCGCTGGTGTGCACTTCGCCGAGGAGGACCACCGGACGCTTCGCCATCGCGGCGATCAGGTCGGCGTGGCCGATCGGGCTGTTGCGCGCCGGGTCCAGCCACTGGCCCGGCGGCACGCAGACTTCCGCCGCCGTTCCCGCGCCGGGGGCGGCGGCGACGGCGGCGGCCAGGACCGGCCCGACAAGGGGCGCCAACCATTTGCCCATCCGTCTCTCGCATGGTCGTTCCGGGGCAGGGGCGGATGCCAAGGATGCCCGAGAATCATCGCCGACGAAAGCGGCAAAAGCCCTTGTACTCATAAACGAGAGTTGGGTCAGCGGCGGGGCGCCGATGTCGGCATTAGGGCCAACACCGGACGTTCAGTAGACCCGCGCTGGATGCCCGCTTACAGCCAAAAGCGGACATTAGGATGAAGCTCTGACGGTGAGAGAGTCAGAAGGATAGGTGCGCGGTGTGAGGCTGCTGGCGATGGATAACGGTGGTGGCAGCTTCGGCGGGTGAGATTGCGGTTGCGGCTAAAATTTTACGCCGGTGGACTTTCAGCAGGTGGAAAACCTAGGGAGACAAGCCGTACTCTAAAAAACCATTGGCCAAACTCTTTTTCGCCAATATCTAGGGTAAATTTGTTAGTGGTGCTTATCCTCCCAGGTTCCCCTTCTACAATTATATTATCGGGTTCTTTATCTCTTCCTTCAAACTCATCTTCTGTGATTTTCTTGTGTTCGTTAAAGGACGTGGCCAACTGAAAATTTACTGTGTTTTTGGCCATGTAAATTTTTTCAAAAATATTAGGAATCAGATAAATATCCACTTGTGCGCGTATTTCATCCTGCGCGTATACCATAGCGAATGAATAATCTGCCCGGTCAATGTTATGGACCCTTCCCAATATTCCGTCAGAGATTCTGGCTTCTTCGTAACCATGACTTTGGCAATTTATGCCAAAATTTTCGTCAGGGTATGTGCCTAAATTATTGCGCCCAAAGAAACACTCTCCAGAAAAAACTGGCTTGCGCAGGGTTTCAAATTCGGAAAAATCGGATGGCGTTGACATAATACCCGAGCCGTCATACTTCCCGAATGAGAGTTGAGATAGTTGCAGTTTGAGCTCCACTTCAAATGGAAGTTCGCCAACGTCAGGTTCCATTTTGCACCCCCCTATCGCCGCGACTTAGTCTTCGGCAAATGCATCACCAATTCCCACAATGATGGCACCGACCATAGCAAGTAGAAGGCTAACTTTGATAGGGGGCTTATGTCCGCCTTGGATCACAAGCGGTAGTTCGCCGAGTTCGTTACGGTCGACCGGTTTGGACCTGTGAGCGGACATTGCCACTCGCAACACCAGTTAATGAGTCCATGACCTATTCTTCCGGTGCGCGCCGTATCGCCGCGCCCAACCCGATTGACAGGGCCCGGCGCAGCCGCTACCCAGCGTCAGCCGCCATGCGGCAGTCCCGTCCGCCGACCCGTGTGAGGCCATGACATCGAAAGGCGCCATCGCCGCCGGACACCCGGAGACCGCGCGCGCCGCGGCGGCCATCCTGGCCGAAGGCGGAAACGCCTTCGATGCGGTCCTGGCCGGCCTGTGCGCGGCGTGCGTGGCGGAGCCGGTGCTGATCTCGCTCGGCGGCGGCGGCTTCCTGCTCGCCCGCCGCGCCGGCGGCGAAGCCGTCCTCTATGATTTTTTCGCCCAGACGCCGAAGGTCCGCCGGGCCGAGGCCGAGGTCGATTTCTTCCCCATTGTCGCCGACTTCGGCACCGCCCAGCAGGAATTCCATATCGGCATGGGGTCCATCGCCGCGCCGGGCACGGTGAAGGGCCTGTTCCGGGTGCACCGGGACCTCGGCTCCATGCCCATGGCGCGCATCGTCGAGCCGGCGGCGGCCCTGGCCCGGGACGGGTTCCGGGTCGATCGCCTGCTCGCCTACATTTTCCGGATCGTCGGCAAGATTTACGGCAGCAACGCCGCCTGCCGCGCCGTGTTCGGCAGCCGCGAGCACCCCGGCGAACTGATGGGCGAGGGAGAGGTGTTCACCCTGCCCGGCTTCGCCGACACCGTGGAAGCCCTGGCGCGGGAAGGCGAGGACCTGTTCTACCGCGGCGATATCGCGCGCACGGTGATCGAAGACTGCCGCACGTCCGGCGGCACCCTCACCGGCGCCGATCTGGAGGGCTACGAGGTGGCGTTGCGGACGCCGCTGGAACTGGCCTATGGGGGCGCCCGGCTGTTCACCAACCCGCCGCCGGCGAGCGGCGGCATCCTCATCGCCTTTGCGCTGGAGCTGCTCAAGGAGGCGGACCTGGCCGCCGCCGGTTTCGGGTCGGCGGCGCACCTGGAACGGCTGGCCCGGTCCATGGCGCTGACCAACAAGGCGCGGATCGAAAGCCGCCTGCACGAATCGGACGCGCCCGAGTCCCTGTTGGACCCCGCCTTCCTGGACGCCTACCGCCGCCAGGTCCTGGGACGCCCGGCGGCGCGGCACGGCACCACCCACATCAGCGTCATCGACGCCGACGGCAACACCGCCAGCCTCTCGGTCTCCAACGGCGAAGGGTCGGGCTACCTGATCCCCGGCACCGGCATCATGCTCAACAACCTGCTCGGCGAAGACGATATCAACCCCCACGGCTTCCACCGGTGGCCTGTCGACCAGCGCATGTGCTCCATGATGGCGCCGACCGTGGTGGTGGAGGCGGACGGCGCCACCGCGGCCCTGGGCTCGGGCGGGTCCAACCGCATCCGCACGGCCATCCTGCAGGTGCTCCTCAACCTGCTGGAGTTCGGCATGTCCATCGAGGACGCCGTGGCACGCCCCAGAATCCACTTCGAGAACGATTTGCTCAGCATCGAGGACGGCTTCGATGCGGACCAGCTCGCCGCCGTCCTGAAGACCTTCCCCAACACCGAAGTGTGGGAGGAAAAAAACCTTTTCTTCGGCGGCGTGCATGCGGTGCGCTTCGACGCCGGCGCCGGGCGGTTCGACGGCGCCGGGGACCTGCGCCGGGGCGGCGTCACGCTGATCGTTTAGGGATGGACAAACATTCGGTGGTGCGGACGATGGCGACACACCCGACCGATCCGTCCCCGGGCGGAGCGTCCGCCGTTGCCTGTCCGGTGTGCGATGGGCCGATGACCCGCCGCAAGGCGTGGCTGTACGCGTGTCCCCAGTGCCGCTTCCTCAAGGCCGACCT
>JADFHR010000250.1 GCA_022567015.1 Pseudomonadota bacterium | reverse complement strand
AACGTGAACCCGGCGCACAGCGCCGCGATAAGCGCGAGGCCCGCGAGTTTGGCTTTCGGTGTGGTCATGGTTTCCTCCCTGCGGAGGTTGCCCCCGAGTGTACCGCAAGTCGTATTGAGTACCAATCGCGCTCGCGCAGACGTTCCCGATTACGGAAAAGCGGTGTACCATCCCGCCATGACCGCACTGAAGTGGACCGCTGCCGCCCTGGTGGCGATGCTCGCCGTCCCCGCCCAGGCCCACCGCTCCGGCTGCCACCGCTGGCATTCGTGCCCCAGCGATACCGGCTCCTACGTCTGCGGCGACCTCGGGTACTCGAAATACTGTCCGAAGGCCAAGCCGAAACCGAAAGCCGCCCCGGCTGCCGACCTCATCCCCGGCCCGGTCAATGCACGCGTTGTCAGCGTCTACGACGGCGATACCATGACCGTGGATGCGGCGCCCTGGCCCGGCCTCACGGCCCGCACGTCGGTTCGCGTGGCCGGGGTGGACGCGCCGGAGATCCGGGGGAAGTGCCAAGCCGAGAAGGATATGGCCGTCCGGGCGCGGGACTTCGTGCGTGCCACGGTGGGCGCCCAGGTGCAGCTAACCAATGTTCGGCACGGCAAATACGCCGGCCGCGTGGTCGCGGACGTGTGGATACGCGGGCGGAAGCTGAGCGACATCCTGATAGCCGAGAACCTGGGCCGTCCGTACCACGGCGGGCGTCGGGAAGGATGGTGCCCATGATCGCCGACATCGACACCTACCGCTGCGCCCACCTGCTGATAGAGCGGTACGGCGACGATGCGCCGATTGAGGCGGCTATGCGCTCCGACGAATATCGGCATACTGACTGTCATGATCGTGAAGGCTGTGCACGCCATGTTTCGCCGCCTCGGGCGCCTCGCGGGGCTCACCTGCGCCGGCTGGCTTGTCGCCTGCGCGCCGACCCCTCAGCCGTTGATGGTCGACGAGGGCGAGCCGGTGCACACCATCTACGTGTTCAGCAACGGCTGGCACACGAGCATCGTCCTTTCGCGCGACGCGCTGCCACCGGGGCCGATCCCCGAAGCCGCAGATTTTCCAGAGGCCGCGTTTCTTGAGTTCGGCTGGGGTGACCGCGAGTACTATCCGTCGCCTCGCCCGACCCTGGGCATGGCGCTGGCAGCCGCCCTGACGCCGACGCCAGCGGTGATGCACCTCGCTGGCCTCCCTCGGCCTCCGCAGGAGCTCTACCGCAAGGCGGAAGTGCTGGCCATGCGTTTGAGCGCGGCGGCACTCGAGCGCTTGATCGCACAGATTGACACCAGCTTCGACCGTCCCGAAGGCGGCCGCGGCGAGACCGTAGCCCGCGGCCTCTATCGGGACAGTTGGTTCTATCCCGCGCACGGCCGGTTTCATCTGTTCAATACCTGCAACACCTGGACCGCACGTATGTTGACCGCCGCTGGGGTGGGCGTATCGCTGTCCGGCGTGAAGACGGCTGAAGACCTGATGAGGCGACTGCGCGATCTACCGAACGTGAGGCAACTGACCCAAGGATCCGGCTGAGGCCATCCACCCGTGAATTCGCGAGAGACGGATTCACAAAGGGTTGGAGCTATAACCGCCATCGGGACGCCCTTCATCGCAAGCGCGCTACCATAGGTGTGGCGCAGGATATGGAAGCTCACGTCATGCACCTTTGCGGCCTTCGCCGCGTCCTTTAGGCGCGGGCGTCATCGAACGACACCAGGACCACCGGGTGGCCGCCGCGGCCCTTCGGCGGGCGCCCGCCGGTCCAGGCGAAGCGCCGCGTGCGCTCATAGGGATGGATCAGCTTGTAAGAGGCCCAGGTCCCGGCGTCGACGTCGGGCGCCGGATGGCCGGTGGCGGCGACGAAGGCGGCATACTGGGCGTTGGTGATGGGCGTTTCGGTGATGGCGTAGGCAGCGGTCTCGATCCGGGTGCGCTGGCGCTCGCTTTCGTACCAGCGCCACTGGCGCGTGCGGCCGTGCCCGTAGGCGGCCTCGTCGAGCCGGTAGGCGGCCTCGCGCCCGGCGCGGTCCGAACCGGCGACGAACGGCCCGGCGGGAACCTCCACCGTCGCCGGCGCGGGAGCGCCGCCTGCCCCACCGGCCGCGGCCGCGAAAGCCACGGTCAATGCCACGGCGACCGCCACGGCGCGCGCCAGGCGGATTGGAGAGCGTGAGGCCATCATTTCCCCATCGGTGGACGCCTGTTCCCCGGGGAGACTCAAGGGGTGCGTCCCCCGCGGCCCCCGGGACACGACACCGGCAACCATAGGCCCGATGGAACGGGCACGGACGTGCCGGCACATCACAATCATGTGAAGCCTGTTGATTGGCTCTGGCCGGCGAACCCTGCCACTTTAGGGGGAGGAAATCCGGGGATTCCGATCAACAAACACCAAGGCAAGAGGAGGCCGCGTCGTGAGGTCGATGAAGTCGAGACTTCTTTCCAGCACGTTTATCCCGGTCCTGGTCGGGGCCGGGGTCGTGGTCGGAGGCGCGGTGGCGCCGAGCGCGCCGGGGTATGCGGCGGGCCCGTCGGTGGAACGGATGAACCCCCTGCCGGTGGCCAGACCGAAGCCCGCCACCATCCAGCTCGCCCAGTGCAAACCGTGTAATCCGTGTAATCCGTGCGCGGCGAAGAAGGGATGCAATCCGTGCAACCCGTGCGCCCCGAAGAGGGCGTGCAATCCGTGTAACCCGTGCGCCGCAAAGGGTGCCTGTAACCCGTGCAACCCGTGCGCGGCCGGCGCCGCGGCGTCTTCCAAGTGCTTCGTGCCACGCCTCAGGACCGCCGCCCTGTGCAACCCCTGTGCGGCGAAGAAGAGGGGCTGCAATCCGTGCAACCCGTGCGCGGCGAAGAAGGCCTGCGCCCCGTGCAGCCCGTGCGCCGCAAAAAAGGCGTGCGCTCCGTGCGGTCCCTGCGGCCCGTGCGGCCCGGCGGCGGCGGCCGAGATCACGCCGGCCGAGGCCAGGGCGGCGTACAAGTGCCTGATCGGCGAAATGACCGCCAGTTACGCCAAGGCCGGGCTGAAGACGGTCAGCGGCTACACCGGTTGGACCCGGGTCAATACGTCGCCCTACCAGTCCGCCACCCACGGCAACCGTTACGTCAACAATTACGCCGACAAGCACGCGGCGCAGCGCTACACCAAGTTCGAGAAGGCCGGTCTGATGCCGGCCGGCTCGGTGATCGCCAAGGACAGCTTCGCCGTGCGGCCGGACGGCAGCACCGCGGTCGGTCCGCTCTTCGTCATGGAGAAAATGACGGCGGGCTTCAGCCCGAAGACGGGCAACTGGCGCTACACCTTGATCATGCCCAACGGCGCGGTGATCGGCACCACCAAGGGCAAGGGCGCGGCCAGCGTGAAGTTCTGCGCCGAATGCCACATGAGCATGGGCGAGGGCCAGGATTCCATGACCTTCCTGCCTGAAGAATTCCGCAAGAAATTCTAGGCAGGGCGCCGGGGCCTGTTCCCTCATCGGACCCCGGTATACTGCGTACCTCGACGCAACGGCGGCACATACGGTGCCGCCGTTTTTTTGTCCTATCGGGAAGCACAAGGGGGTGAACGGGCGCCGTGGGAGGATTTCCACCACCGCCGGGAGTCGGCCGTTCACGGTGTTGTGAAGTGGTTTTATTAGCGCCTGCGCCCCTGTGGCGTAAGCTAGGAGCCTGTCCGAGTAAGTATGAGGAGCATCGAAATTTGGAACATTCGGAATCGTAGCACGCCTGTGGCGGTAATATACGTGCGCGTCGCCAGCATTTTCGATTCCATTGTGTCGCTCTTCGG
>JADFHR010000249.1 GCA_022567015.1 Pseudomonadota bacterium | reverse complement strand
GCGTATGCGGCCCGTCGGAGGGCGTCGAAAAGTTTTGACGATGCGCCGCATCGCCTGCAACTTTCCTCCTGCCCGACGAGCCGCCTACGCGATCTCTATGAGTCATGATCAGCGCCCCTTGGTATTATCCCTGCGCCCCGAGGCGGACAGAGGCGATGGCGGCCACCCCGAGGGCGCTGATCAGGCAGGCGATGACGTAAACATAGAGGGCCCGGCCGATGTCGCGATCGGTGGCGCGCGCGCTGCCGCCGCCGATCCACGGCGCTTTCACCGTGCGCTCGGCGTAACGGCGCGGTCCCGCGAGCGCCAGATCCAGCGCCCCGGCCATGGCGCCCGCCGGCCAGCCGGCGTTGAACGAGATATGCTTGCCGGCGTCGCTCAGCATCACCTTCCAGGCGCGTCCGGGACGGGCGGTGGGCACGATCACGGCGGCGAGCACGATGAACAGGCCGGCAAGGCGCGCCGGGATCAGGGTCAGGGCATCGTCCAGCCGCGCCGCCGTCATGCCGAAGGCGCGGTACCGGGGCGTGGGTTGGCCGATCATGGCGTCCATGAGATTCACCGCCTTGTAGACGAGGATGCCCGGAAACCCCAACAGTACGTACCAGAACACGGGCGCCACCGCACCGGCGCAAATGTTTTCGGCGACGCGTTCGATCGTCGCCCGGGCGACACCGTATTCGTCCATCTGCGTGACGGTCCGCCCGGCCATTTGGGATAGGGCCCGGCGGGCCGGTTCCTGCCCGTGCTTCGAAAGCGCCTCGGCGACGGCGCGCGCGTCGTCGTAGACGCGGCGCTGCGCCAGCAGCATGACAAGCAAGACCAGCTCCACGATCCAGCCGAAGGCATGGTTCTGGGTCAGCCAGGCGGTGGCCCAGCCCGTTGCGGCGCACGCCGAGACAACGAAAACCACCACCAGAAACCCGCGCAGGGCCCGGTCGACCTGGCTGCGGCGCTCCCGGTTGAGCTTGCGGTCCAGGGCCGCGACCAGACGGCGGAACACCTGAGCCGGATGGCGGCCGGTTTTTAAAAGGAAGCGGAGCTCCCCGATGTAGGTTTCCAGGGCCAGGGCGATGAGCAACAGGACCAGCGACTCAAAAGCTTCAGCGCCGCCGGAAAGGCCGAACGTAAACATGGTTCGAGAATGAAAGCGCCGGCACGGCTCCGTCAACGGAAATGCGCGCGGCGTGGTTGCCGCCGGATGCATGCTGTGCGATTATACGCCCGGGATTGTCGACGTCTTTTCAGCTAGTGCGGCGTCACCGTGGCAGAGTGGATCAGCATCGCCTTGGCAGAAGAGTGGGTCAAAATTGCCTTGGTCGCCGGGGGCGCCGCCTTTTTCGGAACGCTGGTCGGCGCGTGGCTGAGCCGTCCGCGGAGCGGCGCGGGCGAAGTGGAATCCATTACCCACGTGTCGCCGCCGCAGATCGAGAAACCCTCGCCGGAGGACGTAGCGCTCCAGAGCTACAGGAAAATTCTCGAGGAAAAGGACGTCTCGCCCAAGGACCTGGACACCAGGATGCAGGAGTTCGGCCGGCAATTCGGTGAATTGCGGGAAAAACTGCACGCCTTTTTCGCCGATGATCCGGCGGTCCAGGCCCTGTTGGAGGAGGCGCGGGCGGCGCTGGATATGGGGGACTTCGGCCGCGCGGTGGCGCTGTTGGGCCAGGCGGGTGAAAGCGATGCGGCCGCCGGGCGCGAGTTGCGCGACGCGGCCGAGAAACGCCTGAGCACGGCGGCGACGGCCAAGGTGGTGGCGGGGGACCTGCAATTGGCGCAACTGGCCTATGAAGAGGCCGCCCAGTGCTACCACGACGCCGTGGAGGCGCTGCCCGGCGGTTGCGAGGACCTGCTGGCGGAATACCTGAACAAGCACGGCACCGCGGCCTATCACGCCGGCGACCACGCGACGGCGACGGCGTCCTTCGAGAAGGCCCTGAAGATTCTCGAATCCACCCTCGGCAAGAATCATCCAGAGGTGGCCACGGGCCTCAATAACCTGGCATTGCTGCATTACTCCCAGGCCAACTACGAGGCCGCCGAGCCCCTGTACGAGCGGGCGCTGGCCATCGATGAAAAGACCCTCGGGCCCGGTCATTCCGGCGTCGCCACGGACCTCAACAACCTGGCCCTTTTGTATAAGAAACAGGGAAACTTCGAGGCCGCCGAGCCCCTGTTCAAGCGCGCCCTGGAAATCAAGGAAAAGGTCTTCGAGCCCGGTCACCCCGCCCTGATCTCGGGATTGATGAATTATGCCTCGCTCTTGCGCGTCCTCGATCGCGTCGAGGACGCGGAAGCGTTGGACGCGCGGGCGGCGGTGCTGGCGCCCAAGCGCACGGAAGTGGCGGCCGAGTAGCACACGCCGGGGCGCTCTCGTGCCTCTTGATGGTCGGCGGCGACGCTATATATAAACATATACCTGTGGGGGAGGTCACGTCGCGGGTGAAGGGGCCCGGGCAAAGCGGAGGCATCCACCATGAAATACCCCGTCAATCGCCTTTTTGCCTGGGCTGGCGCGGCCTCGATCGTCCTCGCCGTCGCCCTTCTCTGGCGCCACGAACTGGCCCCGCCAGGCGCGTCGCGCTTGACGCTGGAGTCCGCCGGGGCGGCGGGTCCGACCATCGGCGGGTCGTTCACCCTGGTCGACCATAACGGCAAGACCGTCACCGCGCGCGATTTCCGCGGCCGGTTCATGCTGGTGTACTTCGGCTACACCTACTGTCCCGATGTCTGCCCGACCACGTTGACCACCATGGCGGACGCCATCGACATCCTGGACGGCGACGGCGACAGCGTCGTCCCCGTCTTCATTACCGTGGACCCCGAGCGGGACACGCCCGAGCACCTCAAGATGTATGTAAACTATTTCCACCCGCGATTGGTGGGCCTGACCGGCACCTCCGAATCGGTGGCCGCCGCCGCCAAGGCGTATCGGATTTACTACGCGAAGGCGCGCCAGGACGGCGCGTCCGGGGACGACTACCTCATGGACCACTTGTCCTTCGTTTTCCTCATGGGTCCCGACGGCGCGTTTCGCGCCCACTTCGAGAACGGCATCGGCCCCGAGGCCATGGCGAAACGCATCCGGGAGTACCTGTGAGCGGAGCCCCGGCGTGACCGGCCGTTCTGCGGTCGGGCTGATCGTCGGGGCGCCGGCCTCGGGCAGCGGCAAGACCGTCTTCACCCTGGGACTGGTGCGCCATCTGGCGCGGTCGGGCATGGCGGTCGCCTCGGCCAAGGTAGGACCCGACTACATCGACGCCGCGTTTCACACCGCCGCCGGAGGGCGGCCCTGCCTCACCCTGGACCCGTGGGCCATGCGTCCCGGTACCCTTGCCGCCGCCGCCGCCCGGCTGGCCGGCGACGCCGACACGGTGAGCTGCGAAGGGGTCATGGGCCTGTTCGACGGCGCCACCGCCACCGAGGGATCGACGGCCGACCTGGCGGAACTGAGCGGCTGGCCCGTGATCCTGATTATCGACGCCAGTGCCCAGGCGGCGTCCGCCGCGGCGGTGCTGCGGGGGTTCGCCACCCACCGCCCCGGCGTCACCATCGCCGGAGCGGTGTTCAACCGGGTCGGGGGCGAACGCCACGCCCAGATCCTGCGCCAGGCCTGCGCCGCGGCCGTGCCCGAGGTCCCGGTGTTGGGGTGCCTGATACCAAGGGTCGCTGATCATGACCCGACGAGCCGGCTTACCAAGGTTTTCGGCTAGGAGCGTGCGCTGTGGCGATGCGGGGCATCGCGAAGCGTGCGCGACGCCGTCCGAAAGCCTTGGTAAGCCGCCGTTGCGGTCGC
>JADFHR010000248.1 GCA_022567015.1 Pseudomonadota bacterium | reverse complement strand
GGTACCGTCCGGTCCCCTGCCTTGGTCTTCGCGTTCTCAATGTTGAAGTGTCCACCGTCCCCGTCGTCCAGCGTCACGTTGTCGATGCGGAGTTGACACAACTCCTCGATCCTCGCCCCGGTGTAGCTGGCGACACAGATCAGGTCGGCCAGGACAGGGTCCCCTGTTGCGGCTTCCCGGAGCAACCGGACCACGTCGCCAGCCTCGAAGGGCTGCCTATCGTCGCCCCTGGTGGCTCCCCTGGTGGACCCCTTGGTGGACAGGTGCAAGCGGTCGAAGGGCTCGACGTTGTCCGCCACGATGCCATGGGCTTCGAGGTAGTGCCAGTAGCCACGGCAAGCCGACAGGATGCGCGACACTGTCCTCGGGTGGAGCCCGTCGTCCAGGGCCATCTTGTCGCACCATCCTCGAACCGCTCGCCGCGTCACTTCCTTGGTCGTGGGGAATTGCTTGGCCATCCGCTCCACGTCCGACCGCTTCCTGGCCGTTGTCCGCTCGGTGCCGTTGCCGATGGCGAGGTAGTCGTCCAGGTGGGCCGTGGTGTCGATCAGGGCCCCGGTGGCGCGCCGGTAGAACTGCACCCCTGCGCCCGGCGCGCCCCGCTCGATCTCCTCGGCGCGGTCCTGGAGAAGTCCCTCCATGGCCTCGCGGGTGTCGTCGTCCATGTCCTCGGCCATGGTCTTCCTCCAGAACAACAGGTCGGCGTCCAGGGGGCCCGTGGTGCCCTGGCGGGCCGATGCTATCTCCGCCTTCCAGTGGGCGATCAACGGTGCGGCCCTGCGGAGGGCGAGGGACCTGCTGTCGGTCTCCAGGCTCTTGACGTAGCGGCGGCGGAGAAGGTGTCGGACGTCCTTGGGCACGTCCAGCAGGGCGTAGTAGCAGTTGCGGCGTTTCTGGACATGCTGTGCCATGGAAGTGACCCCATGATCATCGTTCAACACTCATTTTCCACACACACCCTGGCACAAGGGGTGGCTGGCGTCAAGGGTACTAGAGCCCCCTGAAGGCGGGCTTTTCCTTGGCCAGGAACGCCCGCAGGCCTTCCCGGTAGTCCTCGGAATCGCACAGGGCGTAGCTTTCGTCCGTCTCCGCCGCCGTCAGGGGCTTGGGCTCGCCAAGGCGGCGCACGAACCTCTTGTTGCACCTGGCCGCCAGGGGCGCGCCCGCGGCGATGCGCCGGGCGGCGGCGTAGGCCTCTTCCTCCACCGCCTCGTCCGCGACCACCCGGGTGAGCAGTCCTTTTGCCTGCGCTTCGCGGGCGCCCAAAATGCGCCCTTCGAGCAGCAGTTCCAGGACCACGGCGTCCCCGGCGACGCGGCGGACCACCTCCATCTCCGGATACGCCATGGCATGGCCGAGCCGGTTGATGGGCGCGCCGAAGCGCCCCGATTCGCCGCTGATGCGCAAATCGCAGGCACAGGCGATCTCCAGGCCGCCGCCGGTGCAGACGCCAAGGATCATGGCCACCGTCGGATGGCGGCAGCCGACGATGGCGCCCAGGGCGCCCGAGACACTGTCCCCATAGACCCTGGCCTGGACGGCGTCGGCCCGTTGGGCGGGGAATTCGGAGATGTCGGCGCCGGCGGCGAAGGCCGCGTCTCCGGCGCCGCGGACGACGATGCAACGCACCTCGTCCGCCGCCGACAGCGCGTCCATCACATGGTTCAGGCGCGCCCAGGCGGCCCTGGTCAGGGCGTTCAGCCGGTCCGGGTTGTTGAGGACCACGGTGGCGATGGGGCCGTCCCGGGTGACGAGGATCGCTTCGGACATGGGCTTGCCGGGGGGCTTGGCTCAGCCGCCGTTCAACACGCGCAGGGGCTCGCCCTTGAGCCAAGCCTGAATATCCTCGACCGCCTCCCCATAGGCAAGGGTGTAGGTTTCGCGCATGACGTAGGCGGTGTGGCCGGTAAGGACCGTGTTGTCCAGGCCGCGCAAGGGATGATCGCGGGGCAGGGGTTCCACGTCGTAGACGTCGATGCCGGCACCCGCGATGGCGCGCCCTTCCAGGGTCTCGACCAGGGCCGCCTCGTCGACGATGGGGCCACGGGACGTGTTGACCAGGTAGGCGGTGGGTTTCATCAGCCCGAGCTCGCGCCGCCCGACCACACCGCGGGTGCGGTCGCTCAGCAACAGGTGGATGGTGATGATGTCCGCCTCGGAAAACAGGACGTCCTTGTCGACCCGCGTGGCGCCGCATTCGGCGGCCCGCTCTTCGGTCAGGTTCTGGCTCCAGGCGATCAGGGTCATGCCGAAGGCGAGGCCGACCCGGGCCACCTGGGAGCCGAGCTTTCCAAGGCCGACGATACCGAGGGTCTTGTCGCGCAGGCCCTCGGCGAAACCGGCCTGCCAGCCGCCTTCGTGCATGGCGCGGTCCTCGCGCGGGATCTGCTTGACCAGGGCGAGGATCAGGGCCCAGGCGTGCTCGGCCGCCGGATACGGCAGCAGCGCGGTGCCGCACACCGGCAGGCCCCGGGCGCGGGCCGCCTCCATGTCGATGGCCAGGTTGCGCATGCCGGTGGTCACCAGCAGCTTGAGGGTCGGCAGGCTGTCGATCAGGGACGCCGGAAAGGGCGTCCGTTCGCGCATGGCGACGACGATGTCGAAGTCCGAAAGCGCCTCGGCGACCGCCTTTTCGCCCTCGATGTATTCGTTGAAGACCGTAATCTCCACCTCCGGCGGCAGCGCCCCCCAGTCGGCGCTTTCCAGGGCGACGTTTTGGTAGTCGTCGAGGATTGCAAGGCGTGTCACCATTGACCGGTCCCCCCGTCCGTATTGATGGCGCACCCGATGCCGTGCGCGGGCGCCCGCCGCGGCCTGTTATAGACCAACATTTCCCTTGCGGTCTCCCATGTTTCGTTTGGGTGTTCCGTGGCCGGTGAAGGCGATCCGGAGAAGGCCGGAAATCCGGTTTCGTTCCGTCGAGGCGCCGACGATGGAGGAAAGACGAAAAGCCCGGCGCAGACGCCAACTGGTCGACCGGCGGACCCGCGGGGAACGGCGCATCGGACTGGAGCGTCTGCTCGATCCCCGGGGACGCTCGGCCGAGGATATCCGGCAAGACGCCGCGGACTGGTCCGACGACCTGGACCGGCGCTACGCCGCCGACCGGCGCTCCGGTTCCGGCCAGCGCTCGGGCGCCGACCGCCGCCAACGGCCCGACAGGCGCAAAACTTAGTCGCTACAGCATCCCCGCGGCGGCGCCGACGGGGACATTTCGGCCACCTGTGCTATCGTCGCGCAACCGGCGCCCGGATCGCCGGACCCTTACGGGTGCGCCGGCGCCCGTGTCCGGTTTGGGCATGCGCCGGCGGAAGAGGAACGCGCCATGGCGTCCCGCCGCATCGCCCTGATCCACGCGGTGACCCTTGCCAGGGCCCCGGTCGTGGACGCGTTCTCGCGCCTGTGGCCGGAAGCGGGGACGGTCCATCTGACCGATGAATCCCTGGGCGAAGACCTGGCCCGGGCCGGCGCCCTGACGCCCGACTTCACCGCCCGCATGGCGCACCTCGCCCGCTATGCGGTGGATTGCGGGGCCGACGGCATCCTGTTCACCTGTTCCGCCTTCGGCGCCGCCATCGAGGAAGCACGGAACGGGCTGCCGGTGCCGGTGCTCAAGCCCGACGAGGCGATGATCGACGAGGCCCTGTCGGCGGGACCGCGCATCGGCGGCCTCGCCACCTTCGCGCCGACGATCGACTCCCTCCGCGCCGAAATCGAAGCGGCGGCGGCGCGCCGGGGCCTCACGCCGGAGATCGACCTGCGCCACGTGCCCGGCGCCCTGGACGCGCTGAAAGCGGACCGCGCCGGCGAG
>JADFHR010000247.1 GCA_022567015.1 Pseudomonadota bacterium | reverse complement strand
GCGTATGCGGCCCGTCGGAGGGCGTCGAAAAGTTTCGACGATGCGCCGCATCGCCTGAAACTTTCCTCCTACCCGACGAGCCGCCTACGCGATCTCTATGAGTCATGATCAGCGACCCTTGGTATAAAGCCGACATCGGCGCCCACAACGCCGATGTCCAGGGCAGCCTGCTGGGAATGTCCGACGACGAGATCGCGGTGCTCGGCGCCGCCGGCGTGATCCGAGGCGAAAGCCGCCGCGCCGCTATTCGACGGTGACGCCGACGATCATCCGCTTCTTCGTGTCGATGGTGAAGCGCACCTTGTCGCCCGCCTGAATGCCATCGAGCAGCGACGCCGGGGTAACCATATAGCTCATCTCCATGGCCCCCATGTACCCCTCGATCGCCTCGTGGTCGAGCACCACGCGGCCGTCTGCGGGCGCCACCGAGACGACCACGCCCACACCTTCGACTTCGCCCCCGGCCGACGATGGCGGCGCAGGGCCACCCATACCGCCCATGCCGTCCATGGACACGCCGGCGGTCATGAACATGCCCATCATGCCGTGCTCCATGTGGTAGGGGAACATGCACATGTACATCCACATGCCGGGTTTAAGGAACTTGGCGACCAATTCGAAGCTGTGCCCGGGCATGACCAAGGGCACCTCGTAGATCGCCTTGTGCTCCAGGAGGTTCCAATCGGCGCGGCCGAGCCGGTAGTTAACGGCCTGCATGCCGACGCCGTCCATCAGCATGAACTCGTGGGGCAGCGCGCCGGCGTTGCTTACCACGAAGCGGATCACCTCGCCCGGCTCGACCATGACGTGGCCGGGCGAATAGCCCCATTCGCGCATCTCGATCTTGACGGTGCGATCGACGTCCAGGCGATCGAGGAACGGCGCGACCTCGGCCGCCGAGCCCTCGGCAAGGATGGTGATGCCGACGTCGGCGCCGCCGGCGCCGTGACCGCGCCGGCCGGGGGCCTCCCCGGTCGAGGCGACCGCTTCGCCGGCTTCCTCCTCGTCGTCATCAAGGCGAATCTCATGGTCCTCTTCCTCGGCGGCATTGTCGTCGAGGCGAATCTCGTGGGCCTTATCCTCGGCGTCGGCCTTTTTCTCGACGGGGGCCCGGCCCAGGGCGGCAATGATCCTGGCGCGTTCCTCGGCGTCGCCCGGCGGGACCTCGAAAACGTCGTGGCCCACCTCCTCGGAGACCACCAGCGCGCCCGCCTTCGGCAACAGGCCCTTGTCGCGGTAGTCATCGATGGCAGACGTGGTTTTGGTCGTCGGCGGCGGCGATAAAGGGACCATCCACACCCAGGCGCCGACCACCACCACCACCGTAAGCCCGATCCACATCCGCCAGATCATCGCATTGCCCCCGCTACTCCGCCGGCACCGGCTGGCCGGACGGCGCCGGGGCGCGCCACGGGTCCGCCCCCGCCGCCGCGCCGTGCCGGGCGCTCACCAGCAGGTTCGCCACGAACACCACGAACCCAAGCCCGACGGTGAAGCCGGCCACGGTCAGCCAGAACTGCGGCCCCACCCACTCGGCGAGCGGCAGGTAGTCGACGACCCAGCGCGGGTGGTAGGCCAGGCCAAGCGTGTACATCAACATGATCATGCCGAAGATGCCGAACTGCCACAGCCAGAAGTGCACGTTCGCCAGCCCCTGGTGGACCATGCGGCCGGTGAAGTACGGATAGAGGTAGTAAATGGCCGCGACGGCGCCTTGGACGCAGAATCCAAGGAACATGGCGTGGAAGTGGCCGGGCAGCCAGTAGGTGTTGTGGACGAAGCTGCTGTCGATCGAGATCTGACCGTTGAGGAACCCGGCCACGCCGCCGACGATGACCATGAAGATGGCGCCGCAAATGAACTTGAAGGGAATCGCGGCGCGCGCCGCCGGCGTTATCTCGCCCTGCCATATGGTGGCGATCCAGTTGAAGACGTGCAGCGTACTCGGCACCATGATGAGCATGGTCGTGACCTGGAAAAACCGCTGCACCCAGGTGTGGATCGTCACGTTGGCCTGGAAGTGATGGTGAAAGACGCCGAACGACAGCGCGAACAACAGGCCAAGCGCCACCACCCCCGACGTCTTGCTCCAGATCGGGCGGCCCAGGAAACGCGGCAACAGCGTGTAGATGACGCCGATCACCGGCACGAACGGCAGATAGACCGCCGGGTGGCCGTAGAACCAGAACATCCACAGGAAGGTCACCGCGCTGCCGCCGCGGGCCGGATCGAAAACCGCCGACACGCCCAGCCGGTCGGTAAACAGGATGATGCCGACGAGGGTCAGCATCGGGGTCGATACGATCAACAGGCCGGCCTCGGTCAGCATCGCCCAGCCCATCAGCGGCATGTCCCGCCAGCGCCCGCGAAAGGCGAGCACGGTGCGCAACAGAACCAGCCCGGCAAGCAGCTCCGAGACGCCGACCAGCACGATGGCGGCGTACCCCATCCAAACCAGGTCGCCGCCGACGCGCAGGCTCATCGGCGCGTAGAATGTCCAGGTGAAGCTCGGCCGTCCAATGAGCAGCAGCGCCGCGGCGACGAGCAGCAACCAGAAGCTCCAATGCGCCGCGCCCGTCCAAGACAGCCGGTCGAGGCCGAGGCACTTCGGCAGCATGTAGTAACAGACGGAGATGGTGATCGGGATGGCGAAGCCGAACACCATCAACATGCCGTGTACCGTGACCAGCCCGATGAAGGGCCGGGCGGTCAGGAACTGGAGGCCGGGTAAGGCGAGCTCCGTGCGGAAGGTCAGGGCGAAGAAGCCGGCCACCGCCATCACCATCAACGACGCCAGCACGCCCTTGATGGCAATCAGACGATAATCGTCGGAGAACAAGAGCTCGCGAAGGCCGGTGTTGCCGATCAGGTCCTCGGGCACCCAATCCGGCATCCGGGACTCGTCGTGGGCGGCGGCGGTTTCAGGGGTGGCGACCATCTCGCCTGACTCAACCTTCGTGTTTTTTTTCTTCGGCGCCGTGGCCCTCGCCCTCGACCACCAGCCAGGCCTTCATCTGGGCGTGGCCGACGCCGCAATAATCGACGCACTGGATAAGGTACCTGCCGGGCGTCTCGGGCGCCCGGATCCAGACCAATCGCGTGCCGCCGGGGTCGACCTCGGTAATGAGCTTGACCGCCGGGATGTTGAAGCCGTGGATCACGTCGTTGGCGAGGATGCGGAACAGGATCCGCTCGCCGGGTTTGGCGACCATGGCGTTGCGGCTGGCGACGCCGTCTCCCTCGAAGAAAATAAATCCCCACTGAAAGGCGAGAACCGTGACCGTGCGGTCGAAGGCCGCGGACTCCCCGTCCCCCGACAAGACGCCCCCATACATTACGCCCGATGTCTCGGCAGCCGGCAGAACGGATTCGTAGGCGTGGAAGGTGGCGCTGCTTTTGTAGTCGCCGTAGATGACGATGGCGGTCAGGATGAACGCGAAGACCACCTCGATCCGCAACGACATGTGCCAGCGACGCGGCCAGAACAACGCCATGAAAAGCGCGACGACGCCGGCGACGCCGAGCGCCACCGTGATCGCGAACATGGTGGCCGCCTCGCCGGACAGTCCAAGCGCGTGCTGCATGACGTCGGCTCCCTATCGCCCACCGGGCGGGGACAGTGGATCGGCCGCCCCCACGGACGGCCGGTGGCTAATACCAAGGGTCGCTGATCATGACCCGACGAGACGGCTTACCAAGGTTTTCGGCCCTAATACCAAGGGTCACTGATCATGACCCGACGAGCCGGCTTACCAAGGCTTTCGGCTAGGAGCGTGCGCTGTGGCGATGCGGGGCATCGCGAAGCGTGCGCGAC
>JADFHR010000061.1 GCA_022567015.1 Pseudomonadota bacterium | reverse complement strand
CTGGCCGAGGCGGTGGCGCGGTCGTACTTCAAGCTTCTCGCCTACAAGGACGAGTACGAGGTGGCGCGCCTTTTCACCGACGGCGCCTTCATGGAGCGGCTGAGGGACACCTTCGAGGGCGATTTCAAGCTCACCTTCCACCTGGCCCCGCCCCTTGCCGCCCAGCGGGACCCGGTCACCGGCGTGCCGAAGAAACGCCAATACGGCCCGTGGATGATGACGGCGTTCAAGGTGCTGGCCAGATGCAAGGGCCTGCGCGGCACCCCGTTCGACGTCTTCGGCCGCTCGGGCGAACGGCGCCTGGAGCGCCGGCTGATCGCCGACTACGAGCAGACGGTGGAGGAGTTCCTGCGCCGGCTCGACACCGAGAACCACTGCCTGGCCGTGGCCCTCGCCGCCCTCCCCGAAACCGTGCGCGGCTACGGCCACGTCAAGGAACGCAACGTGGAGAAGGCCAAGGCCCGCGAGGTGGAACTGCTGGAAGCCCTGCGCAACCCGGCGCCGAGCAAGACGGCGGCGGAGTAGGCTGTCCCCCGGCAAAAAAGGGGGGAAGGGGACAATCTATTTTTTCCCGGCGAATAGACTAGGGCGGGTCCCTCAAAAGGGTCGGCTTGGTTGGGTTTCGACCAGCGTCCCCAATGTCCGCTTGTAGCCGATACTGTTGATAAACTCGACCTCGGACACCGCAAAAGCAATTAAAGAATCGGCGGGGAGTACAGCGTGAATATTTGTTGCGTCCGACCGGTCTGAAGCAAATAAATATTGCGCAACTGACCCGTCGAAATAGTTATCAACAGCATCAGCCACAAGGGGACATCGGTAAAGCAAGTCTAAATTCTGTTATGCCGCGTTCGCTTGTTGCGCTCGTCGATTGTTTCTGATGGCGGATCGCTCTTTTTCTTCGAAGCCTGCGGGTCCAGACTAACTAGTGGAATCAAACCCAGGGGCGGGTCACACCATGCGTGATACACTCTGGTAGGTCCCTCGTAGCGTAAGGTGCGCCTCATACCATGGAGGATTCGAATGGCAGTCGGACCAGTCTGGTTCCCAGCCGAGCTTGAGCCGCTCTTAAAGCAGCTTTCATCCCGAACCGGCGGATTTCCCCCAATTATGGATACGATAGATGAGAATGAGGTGGAGTTGTCCTCATCACTGCACAAACCGACACTCTATCCGTCGATTGTGGTGCCTAAACAGCGCGACGCTAACTGGGGTGCAGTCGCGCGAAGCCTGACGCATCTCTCTCGATCGCTAGATGGCATTCCGGAGCTCAGGGCACTCGGAACCAGTGAGGATCAGCAAATCGCCCGAGACATCAACTCTGAGCTAGAGTGGATCGCAGTTGCAAAACGCGGGGTTGATCCAAAGCCGAACTCAATCAAGAACCTGCCTCAACAGATTTCAAACTATTTGGCCAAAGATCACAGAGGAACTCTGCCAGCGCACAAGGTCTACCAGGCTTTGCGTCTGTTGCGCCTGCGCCTGGAGGGTGACCGCCGAGCAGACAAGGCTCTAGATCTGATTCGGGAGGCTCTGCCAGACGAAACATCGACCGCCGAAAGCATCTTTGAACAGGTCCTCGCGGAGGATCTTGATACCGCCGCTGGTAAGGAGAGAGCGACCAAGGTTATCCTGAATGGCCTTAGCCTCGACCTCAGTAAGTTCTTCTTTCATGAGTATCGGTTCGGGCGAGGCGTTACCGAGATTCGAAGCCTAGACTACTACTCGTGCACCGAAGCAGTAGAGAGGGAGTTCTGGTCACTGATCAAGCCGCCCTTTGCTTGGCTTCAGATGCAGCTTCCCTTCGTCGTGCCAGTCCTCGAGGGTGCTTATCGACTGCAAAATGCCGCCGTCCTTCTACGGCACGTGGCAATCCAGAATCCTCGCGCCACGTGGCAGATCGGAGAGGGTACGTCCATAGAAGCCATTATGGACCCCGCCGGCCTATATGCTCAGTCTCAGATTCAGCTCATTCTCGCTGGACGCTTGCGTGTCGACGACTTTGTACCGCCGAAGGAGACAATCTACGAGAACATCGTCAGCTACCCGGAAGTTGTCCACGCCGGTGTCAGGGCGCTGAACGATTTGGTCAACGCTCTCCGCCAGACATCGGGACGCTGTGACATTCCCGACATTGTGCCAGCTCACTTCAACAAGATCGCTTTTCGACAAATTGACGAGCAAGGAGTGGTCGAAAAGGACATTCCTTCCTTGAGCTTTGAGCTAGTAAAGGTCTCGGCGGGCCCGCCGCGGGTCGAGAATGAGGTCAAGCCTACCGCTGAGGATGTCAGCCCACCTTCGTTTCAGATGCAATTGCTTGAATCCGCTAAACTGCACGTCTTCGAGACCAACGCACGCCGAGCAGTAATAGACTTGACTGGGGCGTTCGAGGCCTTCGTCGCAGAAACCCTAATAGCTCAAACTGGGGATCTCTCGGAATACACGAAGCAGCGCTTCCTTCGGTTGTATGAGCAGCAGTTGTCCGAATCTCTGAAGACCCAGATAGAAGCACTCAGTGACAACCAGGACAGTAAACAGCCTCCCTCCATATATAGGGTCGTGAAGACATATCGGCGTTTAGAGGCCGAGCCGAAGCTCGAAAAAGAGCTGCTCGACAAGGTACTGAAGGTCTACACCTACCGAAATGATGCCGCGCACGGGCGCCCCATCCCCGATGACGCGCTGAACGACCTTATTGAAGCGATTCCGGCATTTGAGAAGATACGAGCTGGTTTCAATTGCAGCACTGTGCCGTCAGCAAGATGCTAACACACTGTCAAAAACAAATTTCTAGCCAAGATGCTCAGGCCGCTGCCATTAGATTTCTTGGTTGAGCAGCAGCGCTTAACCGTTTCAGATTTTGAACTGGAGAATTTCGGCGTCTGTGTATTTGACGGGGCGGATCAGTTAAAGTCCGGAAAGGTCGAGACTGTTGAAAAACTCCGATGGGGACGATGAGGGCGCAATAATGGAATCAGGAATGTGCTGAGCCTGAATCTTTATTGCTCGGCATGGCGGCACCACGAATCATTGTTGCGCCGCGCGACCTCGAAAATAGTGTTTCAACAGCATCGGTCACAAGCGGACATCGGTGGGCCAAGTTCTTGATCCAACCCCAACGCTCTTTATAAGGACACGCCCTACGCGGCGTCCGTGTCCGCCTTCTCGTCTTCGGCGGCGGCCCGGGCGAGGCGCGGCAGGACGGTCCGTTCCGCCCGCAGCAGGTCGCTCGGGTAGTCGATCTCGATCCACGGCAGACCGGTGATGTCCTCGTAGGCGAAGGTCCCGGGCGGCTCGCTGACAAGCACGTCCCGCATCGCCACCTCGTAGGTGACGTGGGACCGGCCGGCGTCGATGATGGCCTCGGTGGCGTCCGCCACCCTGGCGGCGATGGCGGGCGACATGCGCATGAAGCCCGGCCACTCGCCGACCATGTCGAAGCTGCCCTCGATGTTCTTGCCGAAATCGACCGGCGCGCCGTCGCGGATGCACAGGTGCACCGGGTCCTCGCCGGACTCCAGGCCGCGGTCGAGCAGGAAGCAGTTGGCGTGGGGCGAGTGGATCAGGCGCTCGAGAACGCGCCGGTGGTACAGCACGTCCGCATCCATGAACAGGATGTCGGCGCCGCTGCGCAGGACCTCGCGCGCCGTCCACAGGGAAATTACGGGACCGCCCTCGAACTCGGGATTGAAGATGGCGCGCACGTAGTCCCGGGCGCCCACGGCCTCCACCTCGGCCATGAGCTCTTCCTTGCGGTAGCCGACCACCAGCACCAGCCGGTCGATGCCTTTTTCGCGCAGGATATCGATGTGCCGGTGCAGCAGGGACTTGCCGTCGAACCGGAGCAAGGCTTTCGACGGCTCCGAATGGTCCTCGCCAAAAAGGCGCTTCCCCACGCCCGCCGCCAGCATCACCGCGATCATATTTCCCCCACCCTTCGTTCGCGGATGCCGCCGTGCCGGCGTCACGGCCGGGCGACGGCATCTTTCGCATATTCATTGCACGGGCGCGAACCCGCCGGCCGAGGGCCGCGACAGTCATAATCGGCGCCGCCGGATCAGGCAAGGGCGGCGGTGGCGGCGATCAGGAGCAATACCCGTTGCGGCGGAACCACTGGACCGCATCGACCAGGGCCTCGCGGGCGGGCCGGGGCCGGTAGCCGAGCGCATCCCCGGCCTTGTCCCAGGAGAAGAACATCTTTTTCCTGGCCATGCGCAGGCCGTCCACGGTGACGAAGGGCTCGCCGCCGCCGGTCAGGCGCGTCCACGCCTCGGCCGCGTAGGCCACCGGCAGGATCAGGTCATGGGGGATGCGCAGGCGGGGCGCCTTGCCGCCGGTGATGTCCGCGATGTCTCCGAGGATGTCCTTCAGGGTCATGTTCTCGCCGCCGAGCACGTAGCGCTCCCCCACCGTGCCCTTGTCGAAGGCCAGCAGGTGCCCGGCCGCCACGTCGTCCACGTGGACCAGGTTGAGTCCGGTGTCGACGTAGGCCGGCATGCGCCCGGTGGCGGCCTCGACGATCATGCGCCCCGTGGGCGTCGGCTTGACGTCGCGCGGGCCCACGGGCGTGGACGGATTGACGATCACCACCGGCAGCCCCTCAGCCGCCACCAGACGGCGCACCTCGGCCTCGGCCAGGAACTTGGACTGCTTGTAGGGGCCGATCATGTCCTCGAAGGCCACCGGCGTATCCTCGTCGGCGGGCGCGCCGCCCGGCCGCAGCCCCAGGGTGGCCACGCTGCTGGTGTACACCATGCGGCCGACGCCGGCCTCGGCGGCGGCGACCAGGATGTTTCGCGTGCCGTCCACGTTGGCCTTGAACATGGGCCCCGGATCGCGCACCCAAAGGCGGTAGTCGGCGGCCACGTGGAAGAGGCCCGTGCACCCCTTCACGGCGGGCGCCAGGGACGCCGGGTCGGTGACGTCGCCGACGGCCACCTCGACGGCGACTCCGTCGAGGTTGCGGCGGTCGCTGGTCGGCCGCACCAGGGCGCGCACCGCGTACCCCTCGTTCACAAGGCGGCGCAACACCGCCGATCCGACGAAACCGGAGGCTCCGGTCAGCAGAATGGTCATGGCTGCGTTTTCACCGTCGGGATCCGGGCCGAACCGGCCACCGCTCGCGGCCCGTTCTAGCAGGATTCCCCGGCCGGCGAAGAGCAAAATCCACCGCCGGGAGGCACCCGGGGACGCGCACCGCCCCATCACAATGTATTGAGGGAAGGGACAAATGCCCTTTCCCTTCGGCCAAAAGGTCCCTATTTTCAAGGTTGGCGCGTGGCGGGCGCCGGGGCGTCCGCATTTTCCGGGAAATGGGCGGAGATCGACCCTTGGCAAAGAGATCGGGCAAAACCCTTCGCGTCCTGCTGGCGAAACCCCGCGGTTTCTGCGCCGGCGTCGAGCGCGCCATCGAAATCGTCGAGCGGGCCCTGGACATCTACGGCCCGCCGGTCTATGTGCGCCACGAAATCGTTCACAATCAAAGGGTTGTGGAGACCCTGCGCGCCAAGGGGGCGGTGTTCGTCGAGGAAGTGGAGGACATCCCCGACGGCGGCGTCACCGTGTTCAGCGCCCACGGCGTTTCCGAGGCGGTGGAGAATTCGGCCAAGGTGCGCAACCTGCCGATCATCGACGCCACCTGTCCCCTGGTTTCCAAGGTCCACAAGGAAGGCCAGAACCACGCCCGAAAGAACCGCGAAGTGATCCTCATCGGCCATGAGGGGCACCCGGAGGTGGAGGGAACCCAGGGCCGCATTCCGGGCGGCGTTTATATTGTGACCAGCCCGGAAGACGTACCCAAATTGACCGTCCGCGATCCCGCACGGCTCGCCTACATCACCCAGACCACCCTCAGCGTCGATGACACGCGCGACGTGATCGACGCCCTGAAAGAGCGTTTCCCGGACATCGTCGGGCCCGATGTCAAGGACATCTGCTACGCCACCCAGAACCGCCAGCAATCGGCCCGCGCCCTGGCCGCCCATGTGGACCTGCTGCTCGTGGTGGGTGCGCAAAACAGCTCGAATTCCAACCGTCTGCGCGATTTCGGCGCGGCGATGGGCGTCCCCAGCTACCTCATCGACGACGCCGATTCCTTGAATCCGGCCTGGCTCGACGGCGTCTCCACCGTGGGCATCACCGCCGGCGCGTCGGCGCCGGAGGAACTGGTCCAGGAGTTGGTAAAGCGGCTCGGGGACTTCGGCGAGGTTTCGGTGGAAGAGCTGTCCGGGGTGGAGGAAAGCGTCATATTCAAGCTGCCCCGCGAACTGGCCGAGGCAGCCCGCGCGGCCGAATAGGCAAGGCTAAGGAGTTTCGGTAAAGTGGCTGTCCCCCTCATCCAGCAAATTCGTGTCGGCGCCTACGTCGTCAAGCAGCGCCTGATGGGCGTCGACAAATACCCCCTGGTGCTGATGCTGGAACCCCTGTTCCGGTGCAATCTGGCGTGCCCGGGCTGCGGCAAGATCGACTATCCGGATCCCATCCTGAACAAGCGCCTGAGCGTCCGCGAATGCCTCGACGCGGTGGACGAGTGCGGCGCGCCGGTGGTCTCCATCCCCGGCGGCGAGCCCTTGCTGCACAAGGAGATCGACCGCATCGTCAAGGGCATCGTGGCGCGCAAGAAATTCGTCTACCTGTGCACCAACGCGCTGCTCATGGAGAAGAAGCTCCATTTGTTCAGCCCCACCCCCTATCTCACGTTCTCGGTACACCTGGACGGGCTGGAGAAACACCACGACCGGGCGGTCGCCCAGGAGGGAGTCTTCAAGCGCGCCGTCGCCGCCATCAAGTCAGCCGCCGCAAAGGGCTTCCGGGTCAACGTCAACTGCACGCTGTTCGACCAGATGACGGCCCCGGAAGCGGCCGAATTCTTCGATTTCGTCACCAATGACCTGGGCGTCGAGGGGATCACCGTCTCGCCCGGCTACGCCTACGAGCGCGCGCCGGACCAGGACCACTTCCTGAACCGCCGCAAGACCAAGCAGCTCTTCCGCGATATCTTCAAGCTCGGGCGCGGCAGGAAGTGGCGTTTCTCCCAGTCGACGCTGTTCATGGACTTTCTCGCCGGCAACCAGGAATACCGGTGTACCCCCTGGGGCAACCCGACGCGCAACGTCTTCGGCTGGCAACGCCCGTGCTACCTGCTGAACGAGGGCTACGTGGCCTCGTTTGCGGAACTCATGGAAGAGACCGAGTGGGACATCTACGGCACCGGCAACTACGAGAAGTGCGCCGACTGTATGGTCCACTGCGGATACGAGGCGACCGCCGTCGCCGACACCGTGGCCCACCCGCTGAAGGCCCTGAAGGTCGCATTGCGCGGCTTCGAGACCGACGCACCCATGGCCCCGGAAATCCCCCTGGACAACCAGCGGCCAGCCGAGTTCGTCTTCGAGGACGTGGTGAAAGGCTTAAGCGAGGCCGAACCCGTCGCCGGCACGCGAAGCGACGCGGCGTAAGGCGGCCAGGGCCCTTCCGTTTTCCCTGGCCAGACCGATCAATGCCCACACCATCCACGGGCGCACCAGCAGCGGCCGGATAATCGCTCCCGGCGCGATGCTGCCGTCCGCGAGGATGGCCTTCATCACCCACGGAGGGATGGCCCGCGCCGCCGGATCGGCGACCGCCCGCAAGGCCAGGAAGGGAACGTCCGCCTGGGCGGCAACCTCGGCGACGCCCAGGCTTTCCATGTCCACGGCCGCCGCACCCGTGGTTTCCCGAAGGCGGCGCTTCGCCGCCGGGGTGCTCACCGCGTGCCCGCTTCCGGCAAGGATCGCCACCACCATGTCCGCCTCGCCCGAAAGGGCGGCGCGGAGCCGGTCCCGCCACCGGGCGTCGGTGGCGAACCGCGCGCCGCCGGGGGCGACGACCGCCTCGGCCAGGACCAGCGCGCCGGGGCCCAGATCGGGGTCCAGGCCCCCGGCCGTGCCGAAACTCAGCAGCCCGGTGCAGCCCCGGGAAAGGAGGGCGCGCGCCACCCGGCGGGCGCCCTCGGGGCTGGCGCCGGCGCTTTCGACAAGGGGCCGGCGGTCAACCGGAATTTCGGACAGGCAATCGGCTTCGCTGGCCAGGCCGGTAATGACGCCGAGCCGGTTCAATCACATGCCAAATGCTGGCCGCTCGGCGTCGGCCGCGGTTAAGGTTCGGTACCGGGCCAGCGTCCACAGCGGGAAGTACGCGCTGTAGCCGTGATAGCGAAGATAGAAGATGCGCGGGAAGCCCACGGCGTTGAAATATTCTTCCTTCCACTTGCCGTTATCGCGCGGCGCATCGAGCAGGTATCCAATCCCGCGCCTGACGTTGTCGCTGTCCACCTCGCCCGCCGCCATCAGGCCCAGGAGCGCCCATGACGTCTGCGAGGGCGTGCTCGTCTTCACGGCGTCCATGCGCCGTGCCTTGGCGGCCACCGATACGTACCATCTGCGGTGATCCAGGTAGGTGGAGCAGTCCTCCCCCCAGCCGCCGTCGGGGCGCTGACAGTATTTCAGCCATGCCGCCGCCTTGCGGATGTAGGGCGCCTGCATGTCCGCGCCCGCCGCGTTGAAGGCGCTCAACACGGACCATGTGCCGTAGACGTAGTTGTTGCCCCAGCGGCCGAACCAGGATCCGTCTTCCTCCTGCTCGCGCCTGAGGTATGCGAGTCCGCGCGCCATGGCCGGATGGGTGTGGTCGTACCCGACCTGGGCAAGCATGGATATACAGCGCGCGGTGACGTCAGCCGTGGGCGGGTCGAGCAGCGCGCCATGATCGGCAAAGGGAATGTTTTGCAGGAAGTAGTGATTGTTGTCCGCGTCGAAAGCGCCCCAACCGCCATTGCGGCTTTGCATGCCGAGGATCCACTCGATGCCGCGCTCGATGGCTTCGCCATAGGCGTCTTCGTCCGCCCGGTGCAGGGCCATGACCACGACCGCGGTGTCGTCCACATCGGGATAGAAATCGTTCCAGTATTGGAAGGCCCATCCCCCGGGGCGTACGTGGCCGCGGTTGGCCGCCCAGTCGCCCTTGACGTCGAGGATCTGCCGCCCGACCAGCCATCGGCTCGCCCGCCGCACGATCGGGTGGTCGCCTTCTATACCGGTTTCCATCAGGGCGTGCAGGGCGAGGCCGGTGTCCCACACGGGCGACAGGCAGGGCTGGCAGTAGCCCATGCCGTCCCTGAACACCAGCAGCTTGTCCACGGCACTGCGGGCGGTCACCACATCCGGGTGGTCGCCGGGATACCCCAGCGCGTCGAAGGCCATCAGGGAGTTGGCCATGGCCGGAAAAATGCCGCCCAGCCCGTCCTCGCCGTTGAGCCGCTCCTTGACGAAGGCCATGGCCCGGTCGATGGCTTTTCGCTCCAGGACCCTGGGAAACAGGGGCTCGATGACGCGGGCGACACGGTCAAGGAGAAGCAGCACCGTGCCCAGGAACTGGTCGGTGGGGTTTCTCAGGTATCGCCATTCCTCGTCCGCCGGCGTGCAGAACAGCTCCCCGATCCCGACGCCGCGCGGATTGCGCGCCCGTGGCTTCAGGGCCGCCAGGATCAGAAGCGGCACCATCACCGTGCGTGACCAGTACGAGACCTTGTCGATGTGGAAGGGCGCCCACTTGGGCAGGAGCAACGCCTCGACCCGCATCACCGGCACGGCGCGCCACGGCACCTGTCCGAACAAGGCCAGGGTGAAACGGGTGAACACGTTGCAGCGGGCCGCCCCGCCGTGTTCGCGGATGGCCTTGCGCGCCCACGTCATGTGGGGCGCCTCTATGTCCTCTCCCGTCAGCTTAAGGGCGTAGTATGCCTTGACCGAGGCGCTCATGTTGAAGTCGCCGTCGTGATAGAGCGGCCAGCCGCCGTGTTCCCCCTGGATGGCGCGGATGTAGTTGGCCAGCTTGGCCTCGACGGCGTCGTCGATCCGGCCCAGGAAATGGTTGAGCAGAATGCGTTCGGACGGGATGGTGACGTCGGCTTCCAGCTCGTACGCCCAATGGCCGTCGTCGGCCTGCCGGTCGGTGAGGCCAACCGAGGCCCGCTCTATCGCCGCGTCGAGACGGTCCTCCTCCCGCCGCGTCTCGTACAGCGGTGTCGCCAGTGTCTTCAACATGTCTGTCTAACGTCCCCCCGGGGCCGGCGCCGCGCAAGGGTCGATGCGGCCCTCGCAGCGTATTTTAAGGCACCTCTAATATTAGTGGGATTTTTTGTCAGAATACCGGCGTTTGTCAAGTGGATGATGGGGTCGACAGGACCGCGTCGGCGGCCGCCCGCCCCGATCGCACGGCCCCCTCGATGGTCGCCGGCAGGCCGGTATCGGTCCAGTCCCCGGCAAGGCAAAGGTTTCTCCACGCCGTCCGCGTGCCCGGCCGGCGGGCCACCTCCTCGGGCGTCTGGGCGAAGGTGGCGCGCTTTTCCTTCACGATCCTGTGAGGCGGCAGCGGCGCGTCCCCGAGCCCCAGGGCGCGGGTGATATCGGCCCAGAATCGCCCGGCGATGGCGGCGGACGGCTGGTCGGCCAGGGCGTCGGCGGCGCTGACCGTGACCGATGCGATATCGCCGCGCACGAAGAGCCACTGGCAGGTGCCGCCCACCAGGCCGAGGAAACCCAGGTCTTGGCGCCTGGTTGCGAGGCGAAAGTGCCCGTTGACGATGGCGCGGCTGGTACCGGGCGCGACGATCCCGGGCACGAGGGCGGCGGCGCCCGCCGGCGGGACGGCCAGCACCACGCAGTCCCCGGGCGCGACGGCCACGGGGTCCCCGCCGAAATCCAGCCCCGCCACCCGGTCCGATTCGAAGCGCAAGGACCGTAGCCGGTGGTTGAACCGGGACGGACATGCGTTGCGGTCGAGGAAGGCAAGCGCCGGATCGATGAAACTGTCGCTCAGGCCCCTGCGGGCGACCAGTGGGCGGCAGGCGGCCTCGCCGTGCCCGAAGGTCTGGGCAATCATCGGCCACATCAGGCTGGCCGCGCCTTCGCCGGCGCTGGTGTTGAGGACGGCGACCGCAAGGGGTTCCCAGAACCGCCTGAAAAGGGCCCCGTCCGTGCCCAGACACGCGGCAACCGTGGTTTCGCGCCCCGCCCAGGCCAGGCGCAGCCCGCGCAGGTAATCCCCCGGCCGGGTGTCCGGGACCCGCCGCCCGGCGGAAAATATCCACCACGGAAACGGCCCGGCGTTGGGCCGGACCACCCAGCGCAGGCCGCTTTGCAGGTCGAGAAAGGGGTACTCGGCGGGCACCGGGCCGATCAGGCTGTCGACGCTGCCGATGTCTTCAAGGTAGCCGCGGACCGCGCGGTTGCCGCTCATCAGAAGATGGTTGCCGTTGTCGATCAGCCGGTCCAGGGTCGCGTCGTGAAAGGACCGGCAGCGGCCGCCGGCCTGCCCCGCGGCTTCGTGGACCGCCACGTGGCGCCCCGCCCGCGCCAGCCTGACGGCACAGGAAAGGCCGGCAACACCGGCCCCGACGACGTGAACGGTGGCGGTCATTCAGACCATCCCGTGGCGCAACGCGATCCAAAGTTTCTCCGCCCTGGACAGCTTCACCGGCTCGCCCAACCGCCGCCAGCCCCGCCGCACCAACAGCCGAAAGACTTTCCGGTAGACCTCCATCATGACGATGGCGGGCCGCATCTTGTGGCGGTCGCAGGCGGCCAGGGCCGAGACCGCGTCTTCGAACCGGCGCTCTGCCATCCCGGCCACTTCCGCACACACGTCGGGCAGGGCGGGATGGGTCAAAACGGCGGCCGCGTCGGAGCCGGTGACGCCGTGGGCACGCAGCAGCTCGCCGGGCAGGTACAGGCGGTCGCGCTGGGCATCCTCGTGCAGGTCGCGCAGGATATTGGTCAACTGCAGGGCCCGGCCCAAGGCGTGGGCGACCCGGTCCCCATGGGCCCCGTCGACGCCGAATACCCGGACGGACAACCGGCCCACGGCACACGCCACCCGGTCGCAGTACAGGTTCAACTCGTCCATGTCGGCGATGCGCACCCTTGGCGCGGCGTCCATCTCCATGCCGTCGATCACCGACAGGAAGTCCTGCTTTCTCAGGCCGAAACGCGCCACCGCCCCGGCCACGGCGTGGGATATGGCAAATCGCGGCCGGCCGGCGTAGATGCGCTCTACCTCGTCGCGCCATTGATCGAGACGGGTCCGCTTGTCCGCCTCCTCGCCGGGATCGTCGGCGATGTCATCCACCTCGCGGCAGAAGGCATACACCGCGTACATGGCGTTCCGTTTCGCCGCGGGCAGGGTGCGCATGGCCCAGAAAAACGAGGTTCCCGACCGTCTGACCAGGGACCTGACGTGGTCCGTGACCTCGGAGGAGGAGGTGCTCTCGCTCACCGTCATGCTCCCTATGACGGACCGGGGCGTCACCCGGCGTCACCCGCCCGGGGCGGCGCGCCGTCCATGGACCGGACCGCCGTAGCTGCGCCCCTTCCAGGCGCCGCCCAGGCCCTGCCAGTGGCGGCGCGCGGAATCCACCGTCATCAGGGTGAACAACAGGGCCGCCAGGGGCAACGTCAGGACCGACCACGGCGGCTGGCCGTAAAGCCGGACCGTAGGCCGGTAGGCGAACGCCATCAGCGACCACGCCGCGAGCCCGGCCAGGCCCGCCACGGCGTCGCCCGCCACCAGCCCCGCGAACGCCGCCGCCGGCGGCACCAGATAGAGGATGGCCATGCCGAACACCGTGCCACCCAGCGCCGCCGCCGAATACCCTAGTTGTTCGAACGCCGTGCGCGCCACCATGTTCCACATGTCCTCCAGGCGCGGGTGGGCGCGCAGGCTGCGCACGCTGCCGGTGAGGCCGATCCAGATCGGCCCCTTGCGCTTGATGCGGGCCCCCAGCGCGCAGTCGTCGATGAGCCGGCCGCGGATGGTCTCGACGCCGCCCGCCTGCCGCAAAGCGGCGCGGCGCACCAGCATGCAGCCCCCCGCGGCGGCGGCCTCGGGCCTTTCCGGGTCATTGACGCGGGGAAACGGATAGACTTTCTGGAAGAAGAAGATGAAGGCGGGAATCAAGAAGCGCTCCCAGGCGCTCCGGCAGCGCAAAAGCACCATCAGGGAGACCAGGTCGAGCCCGCCGGCCTCGGCCTTACCCACCAGACGGCGCAGATTTTGCGGGTCATGCTCGATATCGGCGTCGGTGAACAGCACGAACGCGGCCTCGGGCGCCACCTTTTCGGCGTCGGCCAGACCCTGGGCCACGGCCCACAGCTTGCCGGTCCAGCCCGCTTCCGGCGGCGGCGCCGTGACCAGGGAAAGGCGCTTCGAGCCCGCCGCCGCCCGGCGGGCCGCTGCGGCGGTCCCGTCGTCGCTGCCGTCATCGACGACGACGATGGACAGGGCGCCGGGATAGTCCTGGGCGAGGAGGGATGCGACGCACCGTCCTATGGTCGCCGCCTCGTTTCGGGCGGGAACGATGACGACGACACCCGGCCATGAGTCGCGGCCGGGAACAGGTCCGTCCAGCCGCTGGTCGGCGCGCCAGAACGCGCCGCGGAACAGAACCAGCACCACCCACGCGCCGAGCGCGATGACGGCCGCGATGGCGGCGATAGAGAGGGTCATCCGCTTCGCCCGCCGAACGCCGCCGCCAGCACACCGAGCAGGCAGCACCACAGGAATCCGGCCTTCGACAGCGCGACCCGCCGCGCCAGCGGATCGCCGCGCCGCAAAAGCGCGGTCAACCGCTTCGCGATGGCCAGAATGCCCGCCGATTCCATGGCCAGGCGGCGATTGCGCACGCCGCCCGGCATCGGGCGGGCCCGGGCGAGCAGGGCCTCGACGCCGTCAAGCGTGCGATCGAGCACCTTGCGCAGGGCCGGGCTGGTGGTCGGGCTGTCCAGGTCCTCGACCACCGCGCCGGCCTCCTCCATCCACGCGATCGGCAGGTAGACCCGGTTCAGGCGCCGGTAGTCATCCTGGCAGTCCTGGAGATGATTGATGATCTGCAGTCCCATGCAAAGGGCGTCCGAGGGCCCGTAGCCGTGGCGCGACCCGCCGTGGAGATCCAGCATGTAGCGCCCCACGGACGCCGCCGAAAGGGTGCAGTATCCGATCAGATCGTCCCAGTCCCGGTAGCGGAGTTTCGTCGCATCCTGTTTGAAGGCGGCCAGCAGATCCGCACAGTGGCGCGGCGTAACCCCCGTTTCGGCTAGGCTTTCACGCATGCGGTGGGCCTTGCGGAAGGCGGGGTTTTCCCGGTCGCGGCCGAGCAACGCGCCCTCGAACCCGTCCAGCCGCGCCACCTTCTCCTCCGGCGGCAGGTCCGGATTATCCGCGATATCGTCGGCGCCGCGGGCGAAATCGTAGAAAATGGCCAC